>NZ_QOCY01000001.1:0-2119 GCF_024701915.1 Lactobacillus leichmannii
CCATCACTTTACATGAGGAAAAGAAACGCCAACTTGAGCGCTTAAAAAGCGCTTTAATGCAGAAAATGTTCGCTGACAAGAGCGGGTATCCAGCTGTTCGCTTTTACGGGTTTAGTGATAAATGGGAGAAGCGTAAGTTGGGAGATATCTTTGAAGAACGTATTGAAAAATCCCATAATGGTAGTGAAGAATTGCTGTCTGTCACTCTCAAAGACGGTGTTGTAAAGGCTGAATCTTTGGATAGAAAAAATAATGCAAGTCACGATAAGAGAAACTATAAATTAGTTTTTCCAAATGATATCGCTTATAATTCGATGAGAATGTGGCAAGGCGCTTTGGGTGTTTCAAAGTATAATGGTATTGTCAGTCCTGCTTATACAATAATAAAGTTAAAAAATCAGCTGGAGAATCCCTGTTTTTACCAGAACTATTTCAAAAAGTACGAAATATTAAATGTATTCAGAAAAAGTTCGCAGGGACTAACTTCTGATACTTGGAACCTAAAATATCCTCTATTTAGTCGAATACATCTTTTTACAACTAGTTCTGCCGAACAACAAAATATTTCCTCTCTACTTACTTTGCTTGATTACAACATAGCTTTGCATGGCTACAAATTAGAATTACTAAAAAAGATTAAAAAATTCCTTCTCCAAAGTATGTTCATATAGCTTAAAAGGATAGCGATGCCAAGCCGCTATCCTTTTCCTTACAATGCAGCCAAGTGCTGCATTATTTTTGTGTTATCTTTATTCTCTAGTTCTTGAATAATGTGAAGGTAAGTTTGCTGTGTTGTCGTCATATCAGCATGTCCTAAACGTTTCGCAACACTTGCAATAGAGACACTGGCAAACAAAAGTAACGAAGCATGGGTGTGACGCAGCCCGTGTACTGAAATAACAGGTATATTTAATTCCTCACAATGTTTCTTTAGTAAATTATTAACAGTTGAGTTAAAGACACGTTTTTGGGCGAATATAGGCTCATTGTTAGGCAAATCTTGAATGACTTGATTGAGCTGCATGGCAAGCTTCCAATCGATGGGAACTTTTCTTACTGATGACGCATTTTTGGTTGGCTTGAAACTCCCTGTATAGCTCTTATAGTCCCAAGTTTTATCCACATTGATCGTTTGTTGCTCTAAATCTATGTCTTCTTTAGTGAGTCCTAAAGCTTCGCTAAATCGCAAGCCCGTTTTAGCAATCAAAAGGATCATCCAATCAAAATTTGGGAAAGTTGACAAATCTAAGTGACGAAGTAGCAACTTCAATTCAAACTCATTCAAATACTTTGCCTTCTTCTCAGAAGGTTCCTTTCCCTTGACCACAATTTTCCTTGTTGGGTCTCGTTGAATATAGCCTTCATCATACGCATCTAGTAGCATAGCCTTCAATTGATGATGAAAGTCCATTACTGTCGCTTTTTCGTGAGTTTGAGCAAAAGTATTTAAGATCTGCTGATATTCAAGTCTTGTAGTATCGACTAATTTCAGATCAGGTGCAATTTCTTGTAAGTGGCGATGGGATAGCCAGTACTTATCTAGAGTCCTTTCTCGAACTGCTCCTTCTTTGTATACTTCAATCCATTGAGCAAAATAGTCATGTAGTAAAATTCGTTTCTTACGCATAAAAATCTCCTTAGCAAATATCTTGCTAGGGAGATTTTAGATTAGATGAACATGTTTTGTAGTAGAGATTGCTTCACGAGTTTGAGTAAGTTTAATTTCTGATCATGTAAAGTGATTGTATCATCTAATTGATTCAAAAAATCTGAAAGTCTGTCTTGCTCCTCAAATGAACTAGGAATCATAATGCTAATATCTCCCATAACATTATTCATAAGTTTAGGATTTCCAACATGAGAGACCCATTTCCAAGCTTCCAAATTCAGAATTTCGGATATTGCTTTGTTGGCGTATCCTTTGTCTGAAATCAATACACCATTTACATTTGTTGAGTAAAACCTACCTGAACGGTAACTAACGGTTCCAGCATTGGCACCATCAGTGGTCCATGTAATTGCAGTATCAAACAAATAATCTTTATATGCTAACTTCCCAGAGCAATCAAACTCAAGTCCTCTAAGAAAAGGACCTAAACCCGCAAAAATACTGTATTTT
>NZ_QOCY01000002.1:0-2937 GCF_024701915.1 Lactobacillus leichmannii
TACATAGTAAAAGAAAAAGTGTTGAACGACTACTCCGTCGAGTAATCATCCAACACCAGATTAGTATGTTTTATTTGCTTAGTTTTTTACAGAAAGCGAGGCAAATACCTTGAGTACAAGAAACAAAGACATTAGGGATGCAATTAAAACGGCCAGATTGTATCAGTATCAAGTAGCGGACACGCTGGGGATCGATGAAACGAAACTCAGCAAGATGTTGCGGTATGACCTGTCAAAGACAGACCGGGAATCTATCTTAAACGCTGTGGCAATGACCAAGATTAACCAGCAAGCGGAAAGAGAGGCCGAATAATGAAGACATTAAACGACCTCAAACAAGAACCCCTCTGGGCTGTGGCTAAGGTTGTACCACCCAGAAACGAGGGACAGCACCCGGGCAAGATCACGGTAGACCCCCAGCTTTTACTCAATGAGGGCAAAATGCGGAATTTAAAGAGCACTGAGGCCACAGGTTGGACGGACTACCAGACCGCCTCAAAAGCCCTCACAGCCGCTAACAATGCCTTACAAGAGGGCAAGATTACAGGCGTTATTAAATTCACCTTCAGTTTACGGATCACGCCACCCCTTGTTTTTATCGATGTTGACGATATCCCAGATCCCGAGGCCTCAGCCCAGTTTAAGGATCTGACCAAGCTTACAAAGGGCGGCTATTGCGAGGTATCTCAGAGCGGCAACGGATTGCATTATTTCGTTGAGGGCAAGCTTGATAAGGCACACAAGGGAAAGACGTACGAAATGTACACAGGCGGCCGCTATGTTGCTTTTACGGGCAATCAGGTATCAAATAGCGACAGCATCCCGGCACTGACAGAGAGCGAGATTAAAGCGATCGTGTCATACTGTGGCTTTAAATGGACGGGCAAAGAGCAAGCCAAAGAGCCTTTATTGGTTACCACCCCGCAACCGACCGGGAATGGCCGCCACTGGGGAGCAGATAACGGGCTGACAGCTGAACAGGTACTTTCTAATGCAATCAATAACCCCGAGCTAAAAGCCGTTGCTAGCGGCGATTACAGCGCCTATAACGGGGATCACAGCTCAGCGGTGCAAGCCCTTGTTAATAGCCTTGCCTTTTACGCTAACGGGGATGCGGCAAAGACTGACCAAGCATACAGATCAACCCCCAGCTTTACGGATGACACAAAGTGGGATGCATCCCGGGGCGACACAACGTGGGGTGCTCAAACCATTGCTAAGGCGATCAATTACGTTCAGACCAAGCATCCCGATCACGGCTATTTCCCAGCCCGCCAAAATTCCGGCATGAGGGTTGTTGAACCGGGCGAAAGAGCCACAGCCGAAACGCTTAAAATCAAGATTGACGGGGTGGAAAGAGAATTTCCGTTTAACGGTTATTTCTATAACAGAGATTACGAAATGACCGAGGTTGGGTTTGCTAACCGTTTTGCTGATTGGTACGCTAAGGGAAAATTAGTTTATCATCCCGGCTTAAAGGCGTGGCTTATGTACGACCCAGAAACGGGGTCATGGATGCCTAACGAGGATGACAGACTGGGCACGACCTTTAACCAAACCCCAGAAAAGCTCATTGATAATTTGCGGGTAAATCTCAAGAAAGAAAAACGCCTGTGGCTTACAGTCGGTCGTGATCCCCACAAACCGGATAAACAGTCATTCGGGGAGAAAGCCTATAACAAGGGTTACGAGCGAATCAGCTCAGCGGCTGGGCAAAAGGCAACCCTTGAATTAGCTCAGAGCCGTTTAACCGTGCGTGCATTTAACGACTGTAAGACCGAGCTTAACACCCGGACAGGTTGGATTGACCTCAAAACGGGCGCTATTAGCCCTCACAGCCCGGCTAAGCTGTTTGATAAGGCAACGGATGCTGGTTTGCCTAATAAAGCCACAGAGGGGGACGGTGGCAAGCTCTGGGATCGTTTTTTAAAAGAGACCTTTTGCGGGGATCTTGAATTGATCGATTACGTTCAGGCATGCATCGGCTATAGCGTTACGGGCAAAATCAATGAAGAGGTTATGTTTATCTGTGAGGGCAGTGGGGGCAACGGCAAGAGTATTTTTCTTGAGTGCATAAACGAGGTGCTGGGCGATTACAGCTCTGTTATCCCAATCGAAACATTGATAGATAACAACAAGGCACAGCGGGACGGCTCAGCACCAAGTCCAGACCTTGCAAGCCTTAAGGGCAAGCGGTTTGTCATGACAACCGAGCCCAAAAAACAGGTTACAATCGATGACGGGATAGTTAAGACGGTGACAGGTGGCACTAAGCTGAATGTTAGAATGCTACATCAAAACCCGATTGTATTTTTACCTCAGTTTAAAATTTGGTGGCAATCTAATGGCTTGCCCCGGATTGCTATTAAGGAACACTCTATGTTACGGCGCTTGATCGTTATTCCGTTTAAAAACGAGGTACGAGGGGATGCGGTAGATATCAACCTCAAAAGCAAGTTGATGAAAGAGAAAGAATTTATCTTGAAATGGTGCATTGAGGGCGTGGCCAAATGGCAAGCACGGGACGGAAAAGCCCTTTACCACCCTAAGTATCAACCAGCGGCCGTTGAAGAGGCCACAGCGGGGCTGTGGAATTCCGCTCACGTTCCGGTTGACAGCATCAAGCAATGGCTTGAAAACGGGAACTATGAAGAGGGGCATTCATCCACCCCACCAAAGGTTAAAGAGGTTTACGAGGACTATTTAGCCTATTGTAAAGAGCATGAATTGAAAGTACCGAGTGCATACACCAAGCAAGGATTTAATAAGGAATTGGCACGGCGGGGACATCACAAGCGTCCGGGAACGGGTAATTCCTATGTTTGGATCAGTTTAAAAAAGCGTGGTTAAAAGCCACAGAGGTGATGTGACCCCCAAAATTGGGACAAATTAATATTAAGCCGTTAAGGTTGTTAAAACATGATTCCGATATTCAAT
>NZ_QOCY01000003.1:0-3262 GCF_024701915.1 Lactobacillus leichmannii
AACAAGGGGGCCAAGTACGGCGATCCAATCAAGATCAATGTTTCTGCTTCTTTGAAGTGGGTCAAGAACCTGTAAAGCAGGTAATCAATTTAACCAAGAATGCTCAACTTTGCTGTTGAGCATTTTTTGGGAAAAGAAGAAATAGAAGAAAAACAAGAAAAAGAAAATACAATTCAATTGCATTAAGAGAAATTAAAAGAGGAACAAGCTTATGAAGAAGAGACGGATTAAGCACTTCAAGTCTAACAAGAGTTTGACGGCTGCCGGCGTAGCTCTGCTGGCGACTGGCCTGGCTGTCGGCAATGTCAACAGCGTAAAGGCAGACACGACTGATGATAGCAGCAAGCAGGCAGTTGCTCAGACGACTACTGCTGCTGTAAGTGAAAACAAGACTGCAACTACTGTAAATGAAGGTAAGACTGCTACTACGACTAAGACTGCTGCTCCAGCAACTAAGACAGCTAGCAAGGCAGTCCAGGCAACCAAAGTAACGGCTCAAAAGGCAGTTACGGCTACCGCTCAGCCAACCAAGAATGCCTTTAAGACCACTTCTGGCGTTACCAACTACTACGACGCGAATGGCCAGGTAGTAAAGCATCAGTTCATCAAGGTCAATGGCAAGCAGTATTACGCTGACGCAACTGGTAAGATTGCCAAAAGCACCAGCAAGACCTTAAACGGGATCAAGGTTTCCTTTGACAAGGATGGCGCGGTGGAAAACGGCATGGACCACGCCCAGCTTTTGCGGGACCAAACGGAATTCCTGACTGCAGTCAAGCTGAAAAACGGGGTCAAGTACGACTGGACGGAATCCAAGAACGGCTACCAGGAATCAGCTGTTCACGAAATGGCCCAGCTCCTGGCCCAGGGGGATGTCAAGGAAGACAAGCAGGTGATTGCTTCCTTGATGGAAAAGAACAGCTCCATGCAGGGCAAGGTTCTGGCCACTTTGAAGACCGACGTCTCCGCGAACAACGAAACTGCTGCCCAATTCGTCAGTGACTTGATCAGACAGCTGGGGACTACCAGCGCTGCTGGCAGCGTCGTTGGGGCCGGCTACTACAATGGTACTTTGGCCGGCTTGATCTACAAGGTGGAAGCTGTAACCCAGCCAGCGCAAGCATCTTCTACCCTTACTCCATCCGTGACCAAGGTCTACGGCCAAGATAAGGTCAGCGTCAAGAATGGCTTGAAGGATGGCCAGGCCTTTACGGCTGATGAAAGCAAAAAGCTGCTTTCCACGATCTCTTCTTCACTTTTGTCTGGCCCGGCTGGAACTGAAATCAGCCAGGATGTCTTGACGGCCATCGAAGCCGGCCTGGGCGGCGACGACACGGCTTATGTAGGCACGACCAACTACAGCGATGATGCTGGCAAGACCTACCACTATGCCTACTGGCTGGAAGGGGCAGACAGCGCCGCTAAGTTAGCTAACTTCCTGGCCTTGAACAAGGGGGTTAAGTACGGGGAGGCCATCAAGGCCAACTTTACCGCGACCTTGACTGAAGGGGCCGGCAATAACAATGAAGCAGTTGATGAAACCCCAACCAGTAAGAAGACGGCTGACGAAATCACTGCTGCCTACCAAAACGGGACTGAAACTGGCCTTAAGTACGAAAGCGTCAAGGTGGAAAAGATTCCTGGCATGACTGATGATATGGCCCGCGGGGTCGACGTGTCAACCTACCAGGCCATGCTTAAAGCCGGCGTGAAGTACTATGACTTTAATGGCAAGGAGGCTGACCTGTTTGATGTCTTGAAGGAAGCCGGGGTCAACTGGGTCCGCCTGCGTTTATGGAACAACCCTTATAACGCTGACGGCCAGGGCTACGGCGGCGGTAACACCGATGAAGAAAGCCTGATTAAGACTGCCCTGCAGGCTAAGAAGTACGGGATGAAGGTCCTTCTGGACTTCCACTACTCCGACTTCTGGGCTGACCCGGCCAAGCAGATCCTGCCTAAGTCCTGGAAGAACCTGTCCAGCGCTGAATTAAACGAAGCAATTTCCCTTTACACCAAGAAGGTCTTGACCGATATGGAAAAGGCCGGGGTGGCTCCAGCCATGGTCCAGATCGGTAACGAAATCACCAAGGGGACCTTCGGCTATGATGCCGACCAATTGACTGGCGGGGACTGGAACAAGCTCTGGCAGAGCAACTACGGCACGACCGTTGCCCGCTACCTGGCCACCGCGGCTAAGGCGGTCAGAACTGCCAACAAAGACGCCAAGATTGCCGTGCAGTTTGAATCACCAGATGTCAACCGCTACCGGATGATCATGACTGTCTTGAAGAACAACGGGGTTGACTATGACTACCTGGGGACTTCCTACTACCCATTCTGGGGCAGCTCCAACAATAACCCGGACAACCTGCTGAAGGTGCAGGAAATGGCCCAAAAGGAATTCGGCAAGCGGGTGGTTGTCATGGAAACCAGCTGGCTGAACAATGTCAATGACTCAGACGGTACTGGCAACAATATCGGCTACGCTCCAAGTGACTACGCGGTTGGCCCGCAAGGACAGGTCGATGAAGTAACTGCCCTCTACAAGTCCTTAGTTGCTGGCGGCGGTGTTGGTGCCTTCTACTGGGAACCAGCCCAAATCGCGGTCAGAGCCGGCTGGAACAGCTGGAACTACAACAAGCAGCTGGCCAACGTCTACGGGACTGGCTGGGCTTCCAAGTATGTGATCGGCTATGCTCCGGACAATGAAATGCACTACAATGGCAAGGAAACCTGGGGCGGGTCCACTTGGGACAACATGGGCCTCTTTGATGACCACGGCTACCCACTCCAATCTCTGCTGGTCTACAAGGGGATGCTGGAAGGCTACCAGTCAGCTGAAAACACTGCTTCAACTGTCACGCCAAAATTGTCCGCTCTTTACGGGGCAGATCAATCAAGCCTTAAGGCCGAAAACCAGCTTAAGCTTGGCCAAGACTTAACTTTGACCAACTACCTGGACGGGACTGTTTCCAAGTACTTGAACGGGGTCAAGGGGACCAAGATCAGCGAAGCTTCCTTGAAGGCCCTCTTCGCTGGCTTGACTGACGGCTTGAAGAGCGACCAATTTAAGGACGAAGCCGGCAACAACTACCACTATGAATACTGGCTGGGAGGAAATACTTCTGCTGAAAAGCTGGCCAACTTCCTTAAGGCGAACGTTGGCGCTACTTACGGCAGCCCAATCACGGTCAACTACACGGCTACCTTGGTTAAGGACGAAAAGGTGATCGAAAAGGCAAGCTCAACTGTTGAAGCA
>NZ_QOCY01000004.1:0-3743 GCF_024701915.1 Lactobacillus leichmannii
TGCATAAAAGAAATACGGCTGGCAGAAAATCTGTCAGCCGTATGGCTTGAGTTGTAAAATCCTGGGAAATTAGCACTAAAAGAATGATCGCGATAAACCTAACTCGGTTGCCCTTGATAAAATCTGAATAATACAAAACACTCACAACCTTTTTAAATCTATAAAATTACCATTTGCTTAGCTTGTTCTATCAAAAATATAATTCCAGCATTTCCATCCGCAAAGTCTAAGCTTATGCGCCTAAACGACTCATCAACCATGTATCTATTACCATTAGAAACAATTGAGTACAACGGAAGATTCCTAAACATTTCCCTTATATCATTATCTCGTTTGCTTGATTTAAATATTTTTTTGAATTTCTGAAGGACGTATATGAAACTTCCTAATCCTCTATACAGAGAACTATTTTTAGGCATATGTTCTTGAGAAATAGAATTAACTAAATCTAGAATCGACGCATCATATTTGGTATCATGAAATTTTTCCCTGTATTCCAGCAAAATGTTGATCATACCTGCCGTGCCGTCAGCAAAATATGGTGATAAATATGTTGAATATTCCGTTATCCTAAAGAATTTTCCATTTATTGTAGATTCCATATATTTTTCTTGTGTATAGTTTATCAAACTATCTATAATAATTTTTTCACTAGGACTTGCAATTTTTATAGTACACAAGAGTAATGCATATACTTGAACTAATGAGGTTTCCGCTAATCGCTCATCCCCATCCTTAAGCATCTCCACCAATCTCTTGCCTTCTGAAATAACATGGTTATGCATCTTTTTTTCAAAAAATATATCATTAAAGATCGTTGGCTTTTGGAGATACTCCTTGTAGATAGACACCATATTCTCATTGAATATTAAATCCGTATCTTCCTCAAAGAAAAGAGTTTTCTTATCATCAATTTGTATTCCATCAATCATGGCCAGATATACAGATTTAACAAGTTCGTATTGAAAGTCATCTAAAGAAACCAAATCTTCGGAATTATAGAGGTTCTCACAATCCATCTTATCTAACACTTCAACCAAATTATCTAACCGCTGATTTGGATCTTCTAATAAGTCCATGATGACATCGACAAAAACTTTTGGAAGATTATGAGTTGACGCATACTGCTTAAAAAAATTAATTGTCATAGCGCCACTATGATCGATCAACAAGAACATATTTCCTCGACAGAAAAATGATATCAATAAATATGCTAATTGTTGATTATCTTGAGCAATTGGGGCTAAAAATGGTGTATTTTCATCAAAGAAGCCTTCAGTACGTGCAAAAAAAGCTATTTTCGAATGATCTTCTAAAAATACGCTTTGCTCTAAATCTACAAAACTTACAAGGTTAGTTTCTGGATCTACTAAAACATTTTCCGATGATATATCTCCTAAAAAAATCCTTTCATCATGAAGTATCTGTACATTTTTCAATAGATCTGTAATCGATTTTCTGTAGTCATTGATTGTTTTCTTACGTAACTTTTTATCAATAAAATTATGGTGCGAATCCGCACGATAGTCATCAACACTTAGGCCGCACTTTTTTTCTTCACATAAAAAATAATCTTCGTCTTCTGAAAAATCAGCAATATAATTAGGAATAAAATCGAATTTCATCATTCTCTTTATATTTACCGCTTCATTCTTCAGCGAATCTGTACATGCTACCCCCAAGTTCATATATCCTGGATGCGCATTTTTTAGGACAAATTCCTCTTCACTACCGGCAACATGGGCTAAAAACGTAGCTCCTGAAGGCTTAGAATTTAGCCCTTCCGTTGGAATAATTTTCTTAAACAAGTATTTACATGTTTTACTATCATCTGAGTTATCTGGAAATGGCTCATCAACCCAAGCTGGTAAGCGGTACTCCATACTCTCATAGTCCCTATATTCCTTTAATTTCGTAATAGGATTATAAATCCATTTATCCGGTCCCTTAAGCCTACCATACCTATAAAAAATTACGTTTGAATCTCTATATCGCCTGTCTGAAAATATTGCTATACCATCTTGAACTTTCAATACATTATTTTCGTAGAGTTTAACTATAACTTTTTTGAAGTCATCCAAGCTTGAAGGATAGATAGTAATAAATTTCCCACTAGCCCATAAATCATCTTTTCCTGCCAAATTGTCAAGAAGTTGTTCTCTATTAGATATATATTTGAAATCTATCAAATTTGACTTACAGAGATCAAACACTTCATCAAGAATCACTTGATAATTGATTTGTGTTGCAGATATATGAATTTTGAATCCTTGATCGGGAATTTCAGCATTGGAAAAGCAAAATTGAAGAAAGCGTTTTTTGCTATCTCTTGCAATTTTTTTATAATCTTCTAATTGAAAATCACTCGGAAGAAGTGATGTGTCACTTGACTGGTAGTTCAAATTTATCATGTTTTTTCTCCTCATATTTTTGTGTTTTCTTCCTACACTTCCAAATTTATCCACCATATTATACGGTAAATTTTACATTAAAAAAATATAAAGTAAACCCTTGTATTTTAATTTTGTTGGAGGTATACTGTGGTAAACAATTTTTAGGAGGTAACAAAATGAAAGAATTACATAAGTTAAAAATGTTAGCGCAAAAGAAAGTTCATTCTGATGTTAGACGATTAACTTTTTATTGCAAGACAAATACAATCAGCTGCGTTAAGTAATACGTCGCTGTTAAAAAGATTCACTTATATATACAAGAAGAGCAAAGCATTTTATTAAATCGCTTTGCTCTTCTTTATAATCAAGACATTACTCAGCATTCGATAGGCATTTCTACCCTATTTTTGCAATAAAAAACTACCCGGCAATAACCAGGTAGTTTCCAACATCAAGCTCTATTTCTTTCTTCCAGCGCATCATTCTTAGACAGCAAATAGACACAATACTGGTTCATGCTGACACCTTCGCGTTTAGAGTGTTCAGCAAGTGAGCGGTGCAGGCTCTTGGGAATCCGCAGCTTAAATTGCCCGGAATAGTCATCCAGAGATGCCGGCTCTGCTATCTCAATACCATCCTCCAGCGCGGCTTCCAGCCACGCTTTTTTAGCATCCTCCGCGTTTTTCGCGGCAGCTTCTAGACTTTCCCCGATAGTAATGCATCCAGGCAATTCTGGATAGCTGGCAACATAACCGCCTTCATCTGGATCAGGTACAAGTTCAAGTCTGTATGGAAGAGCCAGATAATCATCAATTGTCTTCATGCTTCGTTTCCTCCTCAACAACTTTGCGTACCATTTCAACGTATATTTTCTTAATCGGTTCATGTTTAGGGATCGTAATGGGAGTTTTACCCGGTTTGCGAAACGTATAATGACTACTTCCACTTCTTGGTGCCGTCATTACATAACCATAACTTTCTAGAACCTTCTTCAATTCAACAAAACGCATGCCTTTTGATAATGA
This sequence comes from Lactobacillus leichmannii, assembly GCF_024701915.1. Classification (NCBI taxonomy): domain Bacteria; kingdom Bacillati; phylum Bacillota; class Bacilli; order Lactobacillales; family Lactobacillaceae; genus Lactobacillus; species Lactobacillus leichmannii. The sequence goes on from NZ_QOCY01000004.1 coordinate 3,419, forward strand.
AAGGATGCGCTGTAACAGTTTATCCCATTTCGACATTATAAACTCCTAGTATCATTATATATGGTGTCATATTCGGTGTCAAAAGATACAGCCTTTAAACCAAAATATTGACTATCTGCGATTTAACATATTCTTGTGCAAATTACTTACTATAGCTATTTTGCTTTTACCTCGCAGATTATCCAAACTGATGCGTACGTCGAGATAGCCCTTTATAATTGAGTCAAATTATTTCTGGACTATACTTTTGCTAGTGTAGTGTCATACTGATATCTTAAGTATGTTTAGCGCTATAGCTTTGGATACAAAGATGCAAGTTTGATAC
>NZ_QOCY01000005.1:0-4961 GCF_024701915.1 Lactobacillus leichmannii
ATAAAAGAAATACGGCTGGCAGAAAATCTGTCAGCCGTATGGCTTGAGTTGTAAAATCCTGGGAAATTAGCATTTTAAGAAAAGAAAATGAACAATAGAAAAAGCAGAACCCAATACGCAATCAAAAATATAGGCTTTAGCACTTACAATAAAATACTTAGTTTAATTTTAAGCTTTATTTCAAGAACAGTGTTCATTCAGTACCTAGGTTCAGGGTACCTAGGCTTGAATGGCCTCTTTAGTGATGTATTAAATCTGCTGTCAATGGCTGACCTTGGATTTGGTGTGGCGATGGCTTATAGTTTTTATGAGCCGCTCGCTCATGATGATAAGAAAAAAGTAGCGGCACTTGTAACTTTCTATAAGCGTGCGTATACAGTTATAGCTTTGGTAGTGACAATAGTTGGTTTACTGTTGATACCTTTTTTGCCATACTTAATAAATCTGAGCAAACCAATTGACCATATAAATCTGTACTATCTCTTCTCTTTAGCGAATGTTGTAGCATCATATATTAGCGTACACAAGACTACAATTTTATCCGCTGATCAACGGAACTATGTTGTTGTTAAAATCACAATGGTAACAAGTATCATTCAGACGATTTTACAAATTGTTGTACTTGTGCTGTTTAAAAGTTATCTTGCTTATTTAATTGTTGGTACATTCTTTGTTTGGTTCAATAATTTGTATGCATCTCATATTGCGTCTAAAGAATACCCTTATATTAATGAGAAGGTAGAGCTTAGCAAAGCAGATCGTAAGGATATCTACAAAAATATCTCTTCTGTATTCATCTATAAGGTGTCGAATGTTCTTTTGACTGCAACGGATAACTTGCTAATATCAGTTTTAGTTGGTACTGTGGCTGTTGGGTACTATTCAAACTATCAGATGATTCAAACAAGAGTTATTGAGTTCTATACTTTACTATTTTCTTCGATTACGGCAAGTATTGGGAATCTTATAATTACTGAGGGATACGATAAGCGTTATCGTGTTTTCAATACAGCACAGTCAGTCAGTTTTATTACTTCGGGAATCATAGTACCTTGCTATACTATCTTAATTAGTAGTTTTATTGGAATCTGGTTAGGTCAGAAATATGTTCTAGACACGTGGACAACTTTAGCAATCGGACTTAATACTTACTTTTCATGTGTTATGCAGCCTTTATGGTCTTATCGAGAGGCAACGGGCTTGTATCGAAAGACAAAGTGGATTATGGTCATCTGTGCGATTGAGAATTTAGTTCTATCAGTTATTTTAGGGAGAGCGTGGGGAGTAGCAGGAATTCTTTTCGCTTCAGCGTTTTCAAGAGCAACTACGTATATTTGGTATGAACCCAAAATTTTGTTTAAAGAATATTTTAATCGGGGAACAAACAAATATTATTTGGATTTAGCGGTTAATACGATTTTTGTTCTTATCTTAATCGCAATTGGATTTACTATCAGTAAGATTTTTACGCCTAGAAATTTTCTTACTTGGTGTGTGGAAGCAATTGTAATCTTTGCTATATCATGCGTTTCTTCATTGTTCATTTATAGAAAGAGCGAGGGAGCTCAACGAATCTTGTCGTTTATTAAGAGAAAAATCCTCCGAAAGTAATGGAAATGCTGTATCCCAAAAAATTGGAACAAATTAGTATTACGCCGTTAAGGTTGGTAAAACATGATTCTGATATTCAATCGGGGTCATATTTTTTCGTCCCGTCTTGATTCTTACGTTGTAAGCACCGTGAGGTAAGCGCTCAATATCGCGGTATCTATTACCCGCCGGTCAATAGTCATATACTGTTCTTAACAATTGAATACGGAGGAACACGATATTATGACTAAACATCCAATCGTACCGCTCGAGTTACCGAAGGACAGAATTAGGCCTAGGAATAAGCTTCCAAAGAACCGGCTTGTTCATAATCTGAAGTCCAAAGGGGTTGAGCTGTCATTTTACAGTGATGCCACTAACGAGCTCATGATCGAAGTTGTGGACAGGTTCTTGAGCCATGATTAATCTGGCCGAATTAGGTCGAGTGTTCATTGTTTGCGGTAAGACCGACATACGCTGGGGAATCGATTCGCTTGCTTACATAGTTAAGAAGAGCTTCAATCTTAATCCCTTCTCTGGATGCGCCTTTCTCTTCTGCGGTAGCTAGAGAGAGCACTTCAAATGACTTTGAAAAGGGGAAGCTGTCCTTGCCGAACAGAAGTTCGAGAGTTGTCCGATGAGCAAGTCATGCGCTTGATGCAGGGCTTTACCATCGATCCTAAAATTCATATTGCAAGAGCTCGTGAATTGTATTGATTTCACGAGCTTTTCTAGTATTCTTATGATTATGAATCAAGGAGGGAGAACAACTATGACCGACAAAGACATTTTAGCTTTAATCGAAACGTTCAAAGCAACTAACGAAGAGTTGCTCAAGCAGGTCACCCTCCTTACTGAACAAGTTGAGTATTTGACTAATAAGCTTTATGGCAAGTCTTCCGAAAAGAAGTCTGTAAACCCAGATCAGCTGAGCTTTTTTGAGGAAGATAAGGCCTCTCAAGATGACGAGGGCTTACCCTCGCATTACCGAAACTATTACCTATAAGAGACGCAAGCAAGTCGACAGAAAGCAAGATATCTTAGACTCTCTGCCAGGCGGGGAGGTTCATCATCGTTTGGATGATCTTACTTGCACAAACTGCCAGCACGAACTGAAAGAGATCGGCAGCTTCTGTGCCAGAAAAGAGCTGCTCTACATTCTAGCCCAGGTTAAGAGAATCGACCGTTGTGGGGTGTAAGAGTGTTGGCTCAGTTTTGATAATGAAGCCATGGTTAGCATTGTGGATGTACTCGAAGTCTCTTGAATCAATTCAAGTATATGAGCAATCAAGCTATCATTGACAGAGAATCAACGTCTGGAAACCTATTTTACTCTTACCAGAAGATGTCTGTCCATCTCCATTGCAAGTAAAGTTCCATAAACTAATTAATCCCATCTTAGCGTTGCTAGGATGGGATTTGCCGTATGCGTTGGGTTACTGTATATTTATGCTTGAATAAGTACATAGATTAAGCTTATTTATTGAATAGATATCTTTGTGGGTGTATCATAGTTGTGCGTTACGATTAATGGGCGTAGCGGATAAGGATTTCTGTCAAGAGTTTAGATAACTCGAGATAAGTTGCCATTTCTTGCTTGCGCTGCTTGTTCAGTTTGCTACAGGTCATGGCTATCGCAGAAGATGTGAGTATGAAGAATATCATATCGACTCCTTTACCCTTGATTATAACATCAAGAAAGATAGCATAATTGAGCAGTTGCAGTTTAATGCTGTAAGTTAAGTTAGTACCCCTTGGTTAGGAATACTGTTCTCCGTTGCCAAGGGGTATCGCTATGTTTAGAGATAAAATGGATATTAATGAATGGTTTAGGGAAGTTACTCCCAAAAGTAAACGTCGCTATGCGCACTTTGATTTACGGACTAATTTAGAACGTGATAAAAAATATATTACAAATCCAGACAAAATAGCTCACCATGGTTTTTATCCCTTTATTAGGTATGATCAAATTTTTACTAAATTTAGGTCAAGCACCAAAGAAAAATATGTAAAGTCTAGGGAGATATGTTATTCTGCCCATATTGATAGATGTATTTATCAATATTACAGTTTTCTCGTTAACGAAAAGTACGAAGAATACTTAACTAAGCATGGAATAAATCAAGTCCCAATTGCATACCGATCTAACTTGGGAATGGGAAATATAGCAGCTTGTCAGAAAGTTCATCAATTTATGCTAGAAAATAAGTCATACTATGTGATGATAGGTGATTTTACTGATTTCTTCGGAAAACTAAATCATGCATACCTAAAAAAACAGCTTTGCCAATTATTGCAAGTGAATAGGTTACCTGCAGACTATTATGCAGTATTTAAAAGCATCACAGAGTATGATACGTGGGATTTAAAAAACATCTTAAGATTAAATGGCCTAGAAGATACTAGAGCGGGTCTGAAGCAATTAAATTCTAAAAAAAGGGCTTTGACAAAAGAGCAATTCAAAAAACATAAAAAGAATATTTGCCATCACAAAAATGATTTTGGGATACCTCAAGGCTCCTCTATAAGTGCGTGCTTTTCTAATGTCTATATGATAGAGATAGATGAAGCAATAAATAATTTTGTTGCTAAACACAATGGAATGTATTTGCGTTATAGTGATGATTTTGTCGTAATACTGCCTATGTCAACTAGTCAGAGAAAAGATCTTCAAAAGTTAATAAGTCTGTTTGATGACTATAGGAGTAAGGGACTTTTGGAATTACAGCCGGATAAAACCCAAGTTTTTAGTTTTATTGCTGACAAGGAACTATGTAATATAGGAGCCGATTTTAATCCAAAATTAAGTACAGAGCATAAGAAAATAAATTTCCTTGGACTCTGTTTTGATGGATTTGAAGTTAGAATACGTTCCAAAACAATTTCGAAATATTACTATCGAATGAGGCATAAAGCAAGAGGCATAGCCTGTCAATATACGCTTAAAAGCGGGTTTAAAGGCGCAGATAAATTATATCGTATGTATTCTGAACGAGGACAGTACGGTAAAGGGAATTTTTTAACTTATGTTAGACTGGTAAGTAGCGCTTTTCCAAAAGAACCAATTGGAGTAGATACACAAAATAATATGGTAAAAATCCGCAAAGCGCTTAACCAAAATAAACCAACCTAGTGTTGGATGATTCTCGTTGGAGAAGTCGTTATCAAGCCCACATTATCTGACATCGTTTAAGTACTCAACAAGAGAACATCACACTACTTCAAGCTCACCTACCACAAAGACAAGTTCTATGGCTACGAGGAACGGAAAGATGTCATCGAACGAGAGCTGCAGATGTGCGGCTATTTCGCGATCGTGACCTCCGAAAAGATGACAGCCTCTGAAGCCTTGAATCTTTACAAGAGCCGCG
>NZ_QOCY01000006.1:0-5073 GCF_024701915.1 Lactobacillus leichmannii
TGCGACCTCTTTCCATACAGCTTAGCTGAGAAAACAGTGATTATAGATAAAACATCTTCTACAAGTTCTGAATTTTGATCAACGTTATCTGTCTGATTGATGACAACCAGCTCTACATCGTTTGCCTGACAGATTGTCTCAATCATTTCAAAGCCAAAACGGACAAGCCGGTCTTGGTGATTTACCACGACTCGCTCGCACTGTTTCTTGCAGATCATGTTGATCAGTTCTGTTAAGCCTTTTTTCTTATAGTTAAGACCTGATCCAACGTCTTGAATGATCTTAAACTGATAGCCATTGACTTCGCAATATCTAGATACTACGTCCTTCTGCCTTTGGAGGTCTTCTTTTTGATGACCAGAAGAAACTCGGCAATAGCCGATAGTCAGCAGCTTCTTGGGTTTGGCTGCTTTTATATTGCCTTGCTGAACCTTATCTAGCATTTCTTTAGTGTAGCGACGTTGATTGGAGGCAGTTCTAAGCGGCGTAATCAATCCCTCAGCTTCCCAATTGCGGAGAGTTGACTTGGCAACGTTACGATATTCAGCTGCTTTTGATATGGACATGTATTCGCTCATCGTTTCTTCCTTCCAATCTTTTGATACTGGCATTACATCATGAATTGGTAAGAAATATTACTATTTTGTACTGGATGAAATTAATACTTTTTAACAGTCACACCCCTCCAAGGAAATAGAATTAAATACCAATTACTAAGCATCCCCAATCAAGCATTCACCGCTTGGCCAGGGATGCTTTTTTCTGCATCCCCCTCTAAAAGCAGGCGGAGATACTTCTTGGTAAACTTGCTGGTCGTCAGCTGCAGGCGGGTTTCTAGGTATTCTCTTGCCAAGTCATGCTGGTCGATAAAGGCTTGATAGCCCTGGTCAACGCAAGCCAGGGCGGGATGCTGCAGAAGTTCTTGGCTTAATTTAACAACGTTAAAAGCGGAAAGATCAGTCTTATCTGCAGACTCATTAAGTTCCTTCAGCAAGGCAAGATCTGACCCTTCAGCTGCTTCCGCATTCAGAAATTCCTCAGTCAAATCAGTTGGCACCAATTCATGGTAATAGACATGATAGTCAGAATAAATGCGTTCCTCAGCCGCGATCAGTCCGTCTTTTTGCATCGCCTCAATTACCTGCAGAATCTCCTGGTTTGGCAGAAAGCGAAAATGTCTGTCATAGTCGCTGTGGTTGATGGCGTCATAATCCGGATAAGACAAACCCCGCAGAATCTTCAGACAGTTATTTGGCGTAATCCGCGTCTCATTTCTCAAAGCAAGCTGGGCAATTGCCCGGGCTAACAGGTTCCCCCGCAGGCTGGAAGCAGCAACCTTTTCTTTGATCTTTTTCTTGTAATTCGCCTCTTTCTTCTTCGAATTTGCTAAAAACTTATCATACTCCTCGTCCATCGCCTCTGGCTCTTTTAAGGCAAAAGCATGCTCGTGATCCTTTCTCCCCGTCAAAGTCACTTCCAGTTTGGACTGGTTCTTGAAATGCCAATTGACCGACAGGTCAGCATGATTTTCCTTGATATGGTAAAGCAGCTTTTGCCAGGACTGGCAATTAGCCAAACTTGTCTTAAAGTGCTGAAGCTGCTGGCGCTTGTTGCTTGGTAAGAGAAGTTTCTTTTTATCAGCTGTCAGTTCCAGGTAAGCCTGCTTGTCTCCTGGAAACAGGTAGTCGCTGGCCAGATCCCAATCTTCTTTAGGCAAATGATTCTTCAGCTTGCCAGGCTCCAGGTAGATCCGCTCCTTCTCTCTGTTATCATGGAAAGACTCTTCCTCAAGCTTGGCTTTCAGCCACTCCTTAGTCAGCAATTGGTAAGCCAGGCAAACCTTTAAGCTGCTCGGCCGGAGATACTGCTTAGCCAGGGGCTGGGCCAGCACATCCATGTAATATGGCCGGTCAAAGTAGCTCTCAGCCAGCACATCCATGTAATATGGCCGGTCAAAGTAGCTCTCATAATTCTCAAAGAAGTCGCTGACCAGCTGGTCAGTTTCTTTTTCTGTTAAGACTTTGCTTTCTTCTTTCATCTTCATCCTCAATTCTGTAATTCGCACAAAAATTTGATCAAAGAGGCCGTATCTGAATAGACGCCAATGGTTGGCACCTTCCGCAATACTTCTGTAAGTTCGCCATAGGGACATCCCTGCTTTTAAGTTGCAAATCCCTCATGGTTTCTGGCGCCGCGGTCGTGATTTCGTCATTAGCCACATAGCCAGCTTTCTCTAAGCCCTACCGGATCTGCTGAATTGAATACGTCATCTCATTCTCCTTTCTGTCTTCACATTCATCACTCGACCAAATGTTCGAAGCTCAGTTTTGATTAAAGCAGATTTTTCCTAAAGGAAAAAGCCGCTGGTCACCCTTGACAAAGCCCGGTCTGACGGGCTTTTTACAGGCAAAGCGATCTGTAAAAGCAGCTAAAATTCAATCCGCGGGCAAAGAAAAAAGCAAAGGATAAACCTTTGCTCGAATTCAATTTTTTCAAATTTCAACTTGCTGTCAACTTCTAGCGGAAGAGAACGTCCAATTTGTTGGCTAAAGTCGGGAAGGCGAAGCCCAAATTATTCATGGCAAATTCTGCCGGGTCCTTCTTGCCAATCAGCGGGGCGAAGAGATTGATGTCCTCTCCGGCATTGATGCTGATTTCTGAAGCGCCGACCACTTCGCCATCCTTGTTGAAAATGACCTTTAATTCCGCCTCTTCATCGCCTTCGCCCAAAGCGGCAAAAGTCGACCCCAGCTTCATTCTTCTAACCGTATCGCCTTCTGCCATTTCACTTTCCCGCTTGCCCACCTGGGCGACTTGCGGGTAGGTAAAGGTGCTAGTAGCTACAGCCGGGTACTTAATCCCTTCAGTAAGGCCATTTTCGACAAAATCATAAATGTGGTAGGAGTCAACCCAGGCAACCGGCGTCAGATTCATCTGCCCATTGTCAGCGACATCCCCGGCGGCAAAAATACTCGGGACATTGGTCTGCAAGTGCTCATTAACCGCCACGCCCTTGACCGGATCAAACTTGATCCCTAATTTTTTCAAGCCCAGGCCGTTTACATTAGGCCGCCGGCCAGAGGCGTCGATTACCAGATCAGTTTCAAACTTTTGCCCATTTTCCGCAGTTACTTCATAAGTAGCAGAATTTTTGGCGATTGCCTTAACTGGCGTGTTCAGATGAATTACAATGCCGCGCTCTTCCATTATTTCCGTCAATTTCTCGACATATTCCTGGTCAAAAGGCCTCAGCAACTTCTCAGAGTGCTGCAAGACCGTGACTTCACTCCCAGCAGCCTGCAAGATTGTAGCCAGTTCCAGGGCAACATAGCCGCCCCCAATGACGACCGCCTTTTTCGGCAATTCATCCAAGTCAAAAAACTCATCGTTAGTGATGGCGTACTCACTGCCGGGCACTTCCAAGTGGTGAGGCAGAAGACCCGTCGCAATGACGATATTTTTGCCCTCGTATTCCTGGTCAGCTACTTGAACCGTATGCGGGCCAGTGATCACTCCGCTGCCAAAGACAGTATCCACCTGGTCGCTTTCGATGCTGGACCGCTCTTCTGCACGAAATTCTGCCCAGATCTCCTTCTTGCGCTTGATCAAAGTCCTCCAGTCCAGCTGGGCGGCTGCTTTTACTCCCTTGCCGGTCAGATAATATGTGTTCAAGACCGGACGGACGGCGCCTTCAAGAAAAATCTTTGGCTGGCAGCCGGTATTCGGGCAGGTTCCGCCCCACAAGTTGTTCTCAATGACCAGGGCAGTCCGGTCAGTTCTTGCTAATTTGAAGAGCAGGTGGTTAGCCGCCGGGCCGCTGCCAATGATAATGTAGTCGTATTTTTTCATTGCATTAGCTCACATTTCTATAGATTGAATCTAAAAGATATACAAACAATACTACTTATTTTTTACAAGTTCAACTTTCTTGTTTATACGAAAAAAGACTGGAATTTCTTCCAATCTTGCCTAATTGTTACTTTTTCAGTTGCTTGATCCGGTCGTTCATCTTCCGGGCCAGCTTCTTTTCCTGCTGGTAAAAAATCAGCCAGACGATAAAGGCAACGGCGATTTCACCGGCAATAGTCAAGAAGGCCGACCAAAAGCCCGCTTTAGCCGGGATCCAGCCAGTCCAGAAGCTGACCAAAGTCATGACCAGGCAGCCGGTCCCCATGTGGATCAAGACCTGGTAAGCCGGTGCTAACCTGTCATTTTGATAAACGATGCTGGGCAGGCCAAAGCCGAGGCCGACCAAGATGATGCCGGCCAGCATCTGAGTATATTCAGCAACCGTCATGGTCAAGCTGCCGGCTCCTTTTGCTAAAAGCAACAAGCTGACTAGGCAGGACGAGACGGCGGCGATGCCAATTCCGATTAGGGAACTGACCAGGATATTTTTCTTGGCAGACATTTTACTCCCCTCCTAAAGCCCCAAATACTGCTTAAAAGCGGTCAGGTATTTGCGGGAAATGTAATCAGACAGGCCATGCTCTAAGCGCAGAAACATGGTCCCGTTAAAAGATGCTTCAACGCTTTCCAGGCAGGTCAAGTTGACGACAGCTTGCTTGGAAATCTGCATGAAGTCCTGGCCCAGCTGCTGGTAGACCTCATACAGGCGCTTTCTGGAAAAATACTTGCCTTTTCCGGTGTAGATGACCGTATCGCCGCCTTCGATCCGGACAAGGATGACGTCACTAGATGACCAGACGGTCTTCCTGCTGGGCGATTAACGGGCCAGAGCTGGCGTTGCTTTCCAGGAAAGCAACTGCCCGCTCAACCTCTTCAGTCATTTTATCAGTATAGATCACTGCCAGGGGCAAGTCCTGGTCTTTATTCAGCTCAACTTTAACCTTCATGCTGGCCACCTTCTTTCTCTTTGGCTCTTTTACAATATTATCGTATCGTTTTTTGCCGGTCTTGTCCCAGCTTTTCCGGTAAGATGCAAAAATTGCCCCCTAAGATGCAAATAGAGCCTCCAGAAAAATTCTGGAAGCTCTATTTTCTACTCTAAGTCAAGTGTTATCAACGATTTTAGGTAATTTTATTTTGAAATAAGAGCTCGATCGGGAAATG
>NZ_QOCY01000007.1:0-6190 GCF_024701915.1 Lactobacillus leichmannii
CCAGCTTCGGCTAGAGGACAAGAATGTGTTTAATGCTATTCACCTGAATAGCATTGGATATGTTTTTGAATTCGGATGACGGCATACTTGTTGTCTGGAACTCTGACAGCTGCCCAGGTGTGGCCGGAGCCGATTTCCATGTACCAGATTTCGTTCTTGTCGCTGAAGCTGACCCCGTTCTCGCCAAAAATCCACTGGCCATTAACCTGCTCGCCGTCTGGCGTGCTGGTATAGCGTAGGGCAGTCTTCGGTAAGCTGGTCTTGAAGACGTTGTCTTCAGAAACATAAGTGGTCGGGCCATTGCTGGTTGCCTGGTGAACATAGAAGTGCTTGGACCAGGCGCCAACGTCTTCATTACGGGCAACCAGGGTTGATCCGTCGGTCGTGGCCTTCTTGCCATCTACTACAGTCGTGCAAGCCTTAACAGGTGTGGCGGTAAAAGCAGCGGCCAGGCCCAGGGCACCGGCAGCCCAAATAAACTTACGCATGATATTTCACCCTATCAAATATAATCCTATCAATCACACAGGAGTGCTTGTTAGCGCTTACTGAAAGAAATCATAAGCCTCTCGCCTTTAAATTAAAATCCTATACGAAAAGAGAAACTACTTTATTAATAAGGAGCTGGGCAAGAAATTATCGGAAAATGAGAAAGATTTTTACATACAAAATAGGGGATAGCTAGATTATACCGGTTGAAAAAAGGACCGGCTCTTTTTCGGAGCTGGTCCTTTTGCCTGCTAAGCAGGCAAAATAATTAATTTTTTACCGGCCGCTTTCTTCTTGCAGCTGCAGGACCCGGTCAGCGATGGTTTCACTAGTGACCAGGTGGGTGATGATGCCCGACTTGAGGGCGCCTAAGAGGGCTTCAGACTTGAAGCGGTCGTTGACCACGACGAAGCGGACCGGGGTCTTGACGATCTGCTGGTCGGAGATGCCGATGATCTTGTCAGTAATTGAACTGAAGAAGTGGCCTTCATGGTCGTATGGCCGGCCGAAGATCATGCCGGAGATACTCTTTTGGTGGATGTTCTTGAAGAGGAGGCTCTCGTATTTTTCGTGCAGGAATCTTTCTTCTTCAAAGGCTTGCAGGGTGCCCAGGCTGGCGACCAGGAGGTCCATGTTGTCGTAGAGCTCATCCAGCTGCTCGTAAAAAGGTTCCTTCTTGATCAAGTTGACCAGGTCGGGGTTGGAGGAGTAAAGGGGAGCGGGAAGGGCGCGGAAGTGGCCCCCGCATTGGGCAGCGGCGATGCTTTCCAACGGATTCTTGCGGCCGTTGCCCTGGAGAGGATAGCCAACCAGCTGGACGAAGGTCAGGTCATCGTTTTTAACTTCCGTAAAGGAGTTGATGATGTCGAGCATGGTCGTGCCCCAGGTGATTCCGACGTTCTTGCTGGACTGCATGTAGCTCTGGATCTGTTCAGCGGCAAAGCTGACGATCTTTTCGCTGTCCTGGTTCTTGGTCTCCAGCTTCTTTAAGATAAAGGCTTCCTTGAGGCCAAACTGTTGGCGGAAACTCTTTTCCAGGCCGGAATTCCGCTTGGCTCCTTCCTTGATGTTGATCTGGACGATGCCGGTCTTTTCAGCATCGCTTAAGGCCTTGTCGATGAGGTAGCGGGACAGGTTGTATTTGGCGGAAATTTCGGCGATGTTGAGTTTGCTGATATAGTAGTCATGTGCGATGTTCGCAAGCTGGTCGTTGCTGAGCTGCATGATTTCCTCCCAATTTTAGACATTTAAAAGACTATTTAAATATTGTAAAACAAAAGGTTACTTTTGTAAAATAAGTAAAAAGGTATCACTTTCTGAAAAAGGGAAAAAGAACTAAAAAGGGTAAAAAAGAAGGGGGAATCGATCGATTCCCCCTTCGGCATTGTCTGATTTTAGTACCAGTTGTGAGCCAGCCAGAATCTCTTGGCGTTGACCCATGAACCGTAACGGCCGTAAACGTAGCGGTCAGCAGTCCGTTCTTGGTTCTTCTTGGACAGGTCACCGCCCAGGTAAGAAATCAAGAGTTGGTAGCGGCCGTAACAACTGCCGTTTCTGGCAGTATAGTAACCGCCTGATTCCCGCATAGCGATCCAGTACTTAGCTGCCTTTTCAGCTGACTTCTTAGCAGCCTTCTTCTTAGCGGCGGCTTTCTTCTTGGCAGCAGCCTTCTTCTTAGCGGCGGCTTTCTTAGCAGCAGCCTTCTTAGCGGCAGCCTTCTTAGCGGCAGCAGCCTTCTTAGCAGCAGCTTCAGCAGCCTTCTTAGCGGCAGCAGCCTTCTTAGCAGCAGCTTCAGCAGCCTTCTTAGCCGCGTCGTCTTGCTGGTCAGTTGCCTGGCTTTGGCCAGCGCTGGCAGTTACAGCTGCGGTAGCGGCCTTAGTAGTCTTCTTAGTTGACTTCTTGCTAGTCTTCTTGGCCTTCTTAGTTGCCTTCTTCTTAGTAGTCTTCTTAGCAACCTTCTTGACTGCCTTCTTCTTGGAAGTCTTCTTCTTGCTCTTCTTAGTAGTCTTCTTAGCCTTCTTAGTGGTTTTCTTTACCGTGCTGGTTGAAGTCGCGCTAGAAGTAGAAGTGCTTGCGCTTGCTGAAGCAGCAGTAGCTGAGCTTTGGTTAGCAGCGCTAGACTGGCTTGCGGCCTGGTCTTGGCTGGCTTGTTGGTCTTGACTAGTTGCAGTTGCTGATTGTTGGGTAGAACTTGCGTCATTAGTAGCCGCTGAAACGTTAGCGGCGGGAGCAACCACGAGGGCAGCTGCAAAAGCAGTTGCTGATAAAACTTTCTTGAAATTGTGTTTGAACGTCATATGGTAGAAACTCCTCACATGCTTCTCTTAAAAACTAAGTCTATGCTACTAAAGGAATATGACAGGAGTGTTACAAAACGACCACAGCTCGTTAACAATCAAGTAAAATGAACATTTTTTTGGCAAAAAGATCATAAAAAAGTCGAAGATAGGGCTGAAATTATCATTTTAAGCGCTTTAAATTAGCTATACAGATAAGTAACATTAGTAACAATTGTCAAGAGACTGCAATAAAAGGAAAAGGCCAGCTGCTAGACTGGTCTTTTACATATGCAATTATTTCAAAAATGGAATTAATTTCCGTTAGAAACTGAATTGGCTGATCGAGTTCAAGGGGCTGAGGTAGACGAAGCTCAGCTTGACCCGCCGGGTCAGCCGGGTTAATTCAGTCAGCAGCCCTTGCTGCTTCTTGGTAAAGCGGAGCTGGTTGAGGTTGGCTTTTTCTGCCATGGCCAGCTTAACTGGAGACAGGATCTTCTGTCTGGTTAAGTAGCTGGGTACATCGTCTTGCTTAAGGGCCATGACGCTACCATGTACCCGCAAGGTTGGGCCTGGTGGTGTACGCGTTTTTTTAATGCTGGCAGGGGAAAAGATATTTTGCGTTAAATGGGCTTTATTTAGCCTTTTTTGCTAGAATAGAGAAGTGTGAATACAATATACGCGAGGAAAAATCAGACGCGGATTATAGGAGGAAACAATGGCTGTTAAGCGCTTTTACGAAACATTCCATCCAGATCACTACGATCTGTACATCGACGTTGACCGGGCAGCAAGATCTTTCTCAGGGACTTCCACCATCCATGGTGAAATCCAGGAAGAAACTGTCTTGGTCCACCAAAAGTACATGACCATCAGCAAGGTCACTGTTGACGGCAAGGAAGTGCCGTTTACTTTTGGCGACGACTTTGAAGGCATCAAGATCGAAGCCGGCAAGACTGGGGAAGCGGTCATCGCGATCGACTACTCAGCGCCTTTGACTGACACTATGATGGGGATCTACCCGTCCTACTACCAAGTTGATGGCGTCAAGAAGGAACTGATCGGGACCCAGTTTGAAACTACTTTTGCCCGGGAAGCCTTCCCATGTGTTGACGAACCAGAAGCTAAGGCAACCTTCTCCCTCGCCCTCAAGTTTGACGAACACGAAGGCGAAACTGTTTTGGCCAACATGCCAGAAGACCGGGTAGAAAACGGCGTGCACTACTTTAAGGAAACTGTCCGCATGTCCAGCTACCTGGTTGCTTTTGCCTTTGGTGAAATGCGGTCATTGACCACCCACACCAAGAGCGGGGTCTTGATCGGGGTTTACTCAACTCAAGCCCACACTGAAAAGGAACTGACCTTCTCCTTGGACATTGCCAAGCGGGCAATTGAATTCTACGAAGACTTTTACCAAACTCCATATCCGCTGCCGCAATCACTGCAGCTGGCCCTGCCTGACTTCTCAGCCGGTGCCATGGAAAACTGGGGTCTGGTAACCTACCGGGAAGCCTACCTGCTTTTGGACCCGGACAACACCACTCTGGAAATGAAGAAGCTGGTTGCGACTGTGGTGACCCACGAACTGGCCCACCAATGGTTCGGTGACCTGGTAACCATGGAATGGTGGGACAACCTCTGGCTGAACGAAAGTTTCGCCAACATGATGGAATACCTGTCAGTTGACCACCTGGAACCTAACTGGCACATCTGGGAAATGTTCCAGACTTCTGAAGCAGCGGCTGCCTTGACCCGGGATGCAACCGACGGGGTACAGTCAGTGCACGTGGAAGTTAATGACCCGGCTGAAATCGACGCCCTTTTTGACGGGGCCATTGTTTACGCCAAGGGGTCAAGAATGCTGGTCATGGTCCGGTCACTTTTGGGCGATGAAGCCTTGAGAAAGGGCTTGAAGCGCTACTTTGACGAGCACAAGTTTGGCAACGCGGCAGGTGACGACCTCTGGGATGCCTTGTCAACGGCCACTGACTTGAACATTGGGGAAATCATGCACACTTGGCTGGACCAGCCAGGCTACCCAGTGGTGAATGCTTTTGTTGAGGACGGCCACTTGAAGCTGACTCAGAAGCAATTCTTCATCGGTGAAGGCAAGGAAGTCGGCCGCAAGTGGGAAATTCCGCTTAACGCTAACTTCAAGGCACCGAAGATCATGTCAGACGTTGAACTTGACCTGGGTGACTACCAGGCTCTGCGGGCAGAAGCCGGCCACGCTCTGCGCTTGAACGTGGGCAACAACTCCCACTTCATCGTGAAGTACGACCAGACTTTGATGGACGACATCATGAAGGAAGCCAAGGACTTGGATCCAGTTTCCCAATTGCAATTGCTGCAAGACCTGCGGCTTTTGGCAGAAGGCAAGCAGGCTTCATACGCTGACGTGGTACCAGTTCTGGAACTCTTCAAGAACTCAGAAAGCCACATTGTCAACGATGCTCTGTACACGACTGCTGCTAAGCTGCGGCAATTTGCCCCAGCCGGCAGTGAAGCTGACAAGAACCTGCGGGCTCTGTACAACGACTTGTCCAAGGACCAAGTTGCCCGTTTGGGCTGGCTGCCTAAGGCAGGGGAAAGCGATGAAGACATTCAGACCCGGCCATACGTTTTGTCTGCTAGCCTTTACGGCCGCAACGCTGATTCAGAAAAGCAAGCCCACGAAATCTACGTGGAATACGCTGATAAGTTGGCAGAACTGTCCGCTGATATCCGGCCATACGTTTTGATCAACGAAGTTGAAAACTACGGGTCAAGCGAATTGACTGACAAGCTGATTGGTTTGTACCAGGCAACCAGTGACCCATCATTCAAGATGGACCTGGAAGCCGCGATCGTGAAGAGCAAGGACGAAGGCGAACTGAAGAAGATCGTTTCCTGGTTCAAAAACGCTGAAATCGTTAAGCCGCAGGACTTGCGCGGCTGGTTCAGCGGCGTTTTGTCCAACCCGGCAGGTGAACAGCTGGCCTGGGACTGGATCAGAGACGAATGGGCATGGTTGGAAAAGACGGTCGGCGGCGACATGGAATTCGCTACCTTCATCACTGTCATCTCCCGCGTCTTCAAGACCCAGGAACGCTACGACGAATACAACGCCTTCTTTACTGACAAGGAAAGCAACATGCTGCTGAACCGGGAAATCAAGATGGACCGGAAGGTCATCGCTAACCGGGTAGACTTGATTGCCAGCGAACAAGCTGACGTCAACGCCGCGGTTGCTGCTGCTTTGCAAAAGTAATTGAATAGAGCATAAGAAAACTGTTTCCGGTAAGAGCTGGAAACAGTTTTTTTATGTATTCAACTTGTCTGCAATCGGTTACAATATAGATGTAAATACTATCGTACATTCTTTGAGGTAATAAAATGAACAACGATTTTAAAGATATCATGCAAAACAGAAAGTCTATCCGGCA
>NZ_QOCY01000008.1:0-11118 GCF_024701915.1 Lactobacillus leichmannii
CGACAGAAGAGCAGATGGAAAGGTTCACCAACGCTTTCATTTCACGCCTCCCGAAGTACATGCAAGAGGCTATATCGCCATCACTAGCAGCTTAATTGAATATCTACTGGCTAAACTATTGAGTTTTCAAGGCTTCATAGTTCTTTTTGGTATGGGAAGTTTAAATATTAACTAATAATCCTTAGTATAGTAGGATTGGGAACAGACACACAAATATTTTTATCACTTTTACTGATCAATTAGTTGCTTTTTTAAGCTGCTAGCCAGATTTGAACTGGCGACCTCCTCCTTACCACGGCGGTGCTCTACCTCCTGAGCTATAGCAGCGACTTAATTGTAACATGCCGGCTTCTTTTCGGCAAAAGGATAAAAAGTAAACAAAAAAGAAAGCTTCCAACTGGAAACTTTCTAAAAATCTTTTTTATCCCTTGATGTGCACCAGGGTGTACTTCTTCTTGCCCTTACGGATGATGACGAACTTGCCGTCAAAAGCAGCCGCCGGGTCAACTTCAAAGTCGGTGTCCTGGATCCGGTCGCCGTTGACATAGATGGCGCCGTTGTTAACGTCTTCTCGTGCCTGCCGCTTGGATGATTCAATCTTGGTGTCAACCAGGAAGTCAACCAGGTTCTTCTTTTCTGCCCCGCTCTCAGCGCTTGGCGCCTTGGCCAGGGCGATTTCTACCTGCTTGGTGGTCAAGTCCTTCACGTTGCCGGAGAAGAGGGCCTCAGTGACCGTTTGGGCTTCCTTCAGGCCTTCTTCGCCGTGAACGAACTTGGTTACTTCTTCAGCCAGGCGCTTTTGGGCTTCCCGCTTCCAAGGTTCAGTCTTGACCTTTTCTTCCAAGGCGTCGATTTCTTCGTGGTTGAGGAAGGTGAAGTACTTGAGGTACTTGATCACGTCCCGGTCATCCTGGTTGATCCAGAATTGGTAGAATTCGTAAGGACTGGTCTTTTCCGGGTCCAGCCAGACAGCACCGCCGGCGGACTTGCCGAACTTGGTCCCGTCGGCCTTCAGCATCAATGGGATGGTCAAACCAAAGGCTGGCCGGTCTGCCCCTTCCAGGCGGTGGATCAAGTCGATCCCGGCCGTGATGTTGCCCCATTGGTCAGCCCCGCCGATCTGCATCTGGACGCCGTGGTCCCGGTTCAGGATGTAGAAGTCGATGGCTTGCAGGATTTGGTAGGAGAATTCAGTGAAGGAGATCCCGTTTTCCAGCCGGCTGGCCACGACTTCCTTGTTCAGCATGTTGTTGACCTGGAAGAGCTTGCCGTAGTCGCGGAGGAATTCCAGCAGGGTCATCTTGCCCAGCCAGTCACGGTTGTTGACGATGCGGAAGTTTTCCGTGCCAAAAAGCTTCACCATCTGCGCCGTCAAAGCTTCTTCATTGTGCTTGATCGTTTCTTCAGACTGCAGGACCCGTTCAGTTGACCGGCCGGATGGGTCACCGATTGACCCCGTGCCCCCGCCGATAACGATGACTGGCTTGTAGCCGGCCAGCTGGAATCTCTTCAAGATCATGAAGGGAATCAAGTGACCGATGTGCAGGGAGTCACCCGTCGGGTCAGTCCCGCAGTAAAGGGCCAGGTCGTCATGCTTGGCCAGGTAATCCCGCAAGCCTTCCTCGTCGGTTTCCTGGTTGATGGCGCCGCGCCATTTCAAATCTTCCAAAATGTCAAAATTAGCCATTTCTGCCTCCAAATAAAAAAGTCCCCGGATCAAAAGATCCAGGGACGACTAAATTCTGTCTTAGCCGTGGTACCACCCACGTTCGCACAAAGTGCCTCTTGGGAGCTTCTTAACGGGGTTCTCCTTCCCCGCGCTGTATTTCGTCTGCCTGGCCTGTCTAGCTCGCACCAACCGCTAGTTCTCTGAACGCTGAACCAAGCAGCTACTTCATTGTCGCGTTTTTATAAAAATAACATGAATTCGCCTTCGGGTCAAGCCTATAAAAGCCAGCGGGCCAAAAATCTGCTCCTGCGCAAGAGCCAGACGATAGCGAGACTGCTGGCAAAAATCAAAATTACCAAGCCAGGCAGCCAGGCAGAATTACTTGCCGCTAGCTGCCAGACCGGCGTCTTACCCCAGTAGTAAATCAATAACGGGTGCAGCAGGTAAATGCCCATGACAGACCCGGCCAATTCCCCTAAAACTTCTTCTGACCAAAGCCGGGGCTTGAGCATCTGCAGGCTGAGAAAAACCGCGCTGCTCTCCAGCAGGACAAAAAAGGAATTATAGCTGTACAAGGTCAGGCGTAAATGGCCGGCCTTCGCCGTCAGCCAGCCAGACAAGCCGATTGTCGCTCCAGCCCCCAGCAGGCCCAGGGCCTGGACAAAATACAGGTTGCGCTTGCTCATGTGGGCCTGGCTAAAGTAGTAGCCAGCCATGTAGTAGCCCCCAAAGCCCATTACCGTTTGCAGGTCCAGCTTGCCCAGCAGGCGCTTAAAAGCGGCAAGCGCGTCAGCCATATGCTTGGGCGGCTTTGGCCAAAGGCGGATTAAGTCCAGGCCGGTCGGCAAAAGCCAGGCAAAGAGCAGGGCCAGCAAGAGGTAGTATTCGAGCAGCTGCCGTCTTCTGGCCAGCGGCCGCAAAAGCGGCGTCACCAGGTAAAGGCCGGCAATCATCGGCAGATACCACAGGTGGTCATAGCTGCCGATCAGGAACTTAGCCACGGTCACCAGGTCGCCCCCCTTGGCGAAATAGTACCAGCCACAATAAATCAGCTGCCAGATTAAGTAGCTGACTACGATCCGGCGCAGGTGTTTTTTAAAAAGCTTTTCCCAACTCAAGTCAAAATCCGGATTCAGAAAAATAGCCCCGGAAATCATGATAAAAACCGGCACGCAAAAGCGGCTCAAGCCGTCCCAGAAGTTGAGGATCTGCCAGTTTAAGCTCGCGTAATCCTGCCGGTAGAAGTTGAGAGACGTGGCCACATGGATAGTGATTACCCCCAAGATTGCCACAAGGCGGAGGTAATCGAGATAGGCGACGCGCTGCTTATGAGCCATCATTGCCCCCTTTTTTTATTTCAAAAGACAAAAAAAGGGACTAATCCTCCTTAGTCCCTTTTTTTGCAATAAATCAAATTATTTCTTCATGGTGTAGAAACCCTTGATCTTCAAGGCATAGGCTGGACCAGCCGTCATGTCGTATTGGATCATTTCGTAGTCCTTGAGCAGGGCTTGTTGTGAGCTGGTCAAGGTCTTCGGGTCAACTTCCTTGCCCTTCTGGTCAACCAGGGTAAAGCCGGTGTCATCGCTGTAGCTGATCGTCAAGGCTGGCAGCTTCTTGTGCACTTCAGTTAAAAGTGCCTGGTAAGCCGTAACCTTGCTGTTGGTTTGTTCCAGCATCATGGCGATGAAGTCACTGGTGTTGACGTAGTTGGTCTTGGAAGTCAGTTTAGCCTTAGCCCCGTGCTGACGGGCGTACTTGTTGGAGTAGATGAAGTAGCGGGTCGAGTGCATTTGGACCGGGTACTTAGACGTGTATGACTGGGAAACGATTGACGGGTAGTGGTCACCGTAGAAGACCAGGGTAATTGGCTTCCTGATCTTGTCAATCTGCTTGATGAACTTCTTGACCGCCTGGTCAGTGTAGTGGGTCCCCATGATGTAGGTCGCCACTTGCGTTCTAATGCTGCCGTCGTCAAAAAGATCACCGGAAATCTTGCCGGCATAGTAGTTCTTCGGGTACCAGTTGTTGTACGGCATGTGGTTCTGAATAGAAATCAGGTTGATGAACTGGCCGCCCTTGCGGGAATTGATCTGCCGCAAGCCGTTGGCGTAAGTCGTGAAGTCGGAGTTGTAGGAACTGGTCCCCAGCTTCTTTTGGTCCACGATCTTGTACTTGGAACCAAGGTAAACAAACTTGTTGAACTTGAAGCGCTTGTAGTCTTCAATTCTTGAGTAGTAAGTCCCGATGAATGGGTGAACTGCTGAAGAGTAGTTGGAGTTGGCCCCAATGGTTGGGTAGTACTGGTACTGTGGCACGACTTGGACGTAAGGAGTCAAAGTTGTGTTGAAGGAGCCCATGTTAAAGCCAGTCAGTGATTCCCATTCCATGTTGGCCGTACCACCACCGTAGCCGGCACTAAGCATGCTGCCGTAAGTGGTAGTCTTCTTCAGTGAGTGGATGTAAGAAATCGGATCCTTGGTCCCCTTGGCGAACTTGATCGTCGGGAAGGTATATGGATCGATGAAACTTTCACTCAAGTTAAAGATCACGGTCTGCTTGGACAAATCGTTAGTCCGGGTCTTGTTGATCTGGTCAGCCACCTTTTGGTACTTCTCATAGAGCTTCTGAATCTGGCTCTTGGAGTAGTTGCTTGGCTTGTCCATGATCTGCAAGTCGATGTAGTTGAGGAAGTTCAAAATTGGCCCGTTAACCTGAATATCTCTTTCCGGGTTCCGGAAGGACTGATTGTTGTCAAAGGCCCGGTTCAAGCGGTAAATAGCTGAGCCTTGGTGGTTAAACCACTTCGGCGTCATGAAGAGGGCCAGGCTGGCCAGGGCCCACATCCCCCGCCGCTTCCAGTTGCCGCGCTTCTTGACCTTGAACTTAACTTCGCAGAAGACCATCAAGGCAATAACGGCAGCCAAAGCCAGCAGGATCATGATCAAGGTCTTCTGCCCCCCGATCATGCTCAGCAAACTGTCAGCGTTGGTTACTTCAGACAGTTCACTTGGGTAGATTGGCTCGCCCCGCAGGTCAAGCTTGATCTTGTTGGCAACCGCCCAGGCGATCACAACCGTGGAAGTCGTGATGAGGGAAACCCAGTATCTGGTCGTGACGAAGTAAAGGATGGTGAAGAAGGCGTCGATAAAGATTGTCGTCAAAATCAAGGCCCCCAGCTTGGTGCCAACCAGCCAGACTACGGCGTTGACGTTGGAAGCAGTCGTGATCTGGATCCGCATATTGTCGGATTCAACCAAGAAGGAAGCAAAGGACAGGATAAAGAAGAAGGTCCAAGTCAAAAGGTTAGTCCGGTGGTGCTTAATCCAGCCCCACAGACGGTTAAATGCCTCTTCAGCCACTGCCCCGAAGCTCTTGCTTTCATACAAGAAGCGGTTGATCCGCTTAACTGGCTTGAAGCGCCACAAGTAGCGTTCAATCAGCCAGTGCCAGGCAATAGCAATGACCAGCATGATCAAAATCGTGATCATCCGGTTCAATTGCCGGCTGCCGGTACCGTACTTAAAGGAAGACATAAAGGAGTTGGCATCTGGTGCCTGCATGAAGATGATCAGCGGAACCAGGAAGTCCAGGTCCTTTGCTTCCAAAGCCTTGATGGCCGGCCGGGCAAAAACAAAAGCGGCCAAGGCAATAATAAAGATGAAGGGTGAGGTCACGTTGAGCAGGAACTGGTAGTTCCATGATGACGGGTTGGCCCGCCAGGACATGATCTGTGACCAGTAAACGGCGTTAAAGCCGGCTACCCCGACGATTACCAGGCCAAGGGAAAGGATACCGGCCACAATAAAGATGGCCGTTTGCTTGATGGAAAAGTCAACCTTCCCTAAGAACATCCCCCAGGCAAATGGAAGAGCCAGGTAGAGACCATAGATGGAGTATTTCATCTCGTAAGTCCCGGCTGACAGGGTAAAGCCCAACAAGGTCAAGGCGATCAAAATGATCAAGCTCTGCTTCTTGCTGAACTTCTCCTGCCAGTCATAAATGACCGGCTGCACCAGCAGGCCGAAGACTAGACCCGTCATCAAGACGGAAGTCGAGGTCAGAATCGGGAAGAGGATACCCCAGAGGCGCCAGGCATTTAAGTGCCATGGCTTGGAGATAAAGAAGACAAGATAGTAGGCCAAGAGGGTTACTTCCATGATAGCCCAGGCCCTAAAGCCTTCGTTAAAGCGCAGCTTGCGCTTGCTGTAAACGGCCCCGAAGACCATTGGAATAAACCAATAGGTCGCGCTTTCCACGATTGGTGGCAGGTGGCGCAGGTAGGTAATTGAGCTTTTCAGCATGCTGCTCTTGAAATTAAACATTTGCAGCAAAAGCACCAGAGCTACCAACAGCAGGAAGCCGTACTTCAGCAGGTTATGAATTCTTCTGGATTGTGTTTGTTCACTCATCAATATCGGAATTATTCTCTTTCTTTTGCAAATTCATTATCCATTATACTCAGTTTTTCATCCATTATACTCAGTTTTTCTTAAAAAAAGACCAAGAAATTATTTCAATATTCCCAACTTCTTCTTGATCGTATATAAAATATCGACCCGCTTGCCATGGCCCGTGAAAAAATCCCGTATATCGTAGCGGAACTTGAAGGCCATGACCGCCGTCATGATCAA
The DNA here is from genome assembly GCF_024701915.1 of Lactobacillus leichmannii. Taxonomy (NCBI): domain Bacteria; kingdom Bacillati; phylum Bacillota; class Bacilli; order Lactobacillales; family Lactobacillaceae; genus Lactobacillus; species Lactobacillus leichmannii. The sequence continues at coordinate 6,304 of NZ_QOCY01000008.1, forward strand.
GAAGACCAGGCCAGGTTCAAGCGACTTGGTCAGCTGGTAAATACTGAAAGACAGCATGAAAACCAAAGGCGGGATAGTCAGGTTCTGCATGATTGCGGTCAAGACCAAGGCTATTAAAAGAGTAATAAGCCCCGCCCGCCAGTCGTAGAGAACCGTAACCATGGCCGTCACGGCCACCGCCTTGCCCCCTTTAAAGTGGTTAAAGACCGGGAAGCAGTGGCCTAAGACCACGCCCAGGCCCGTATAAGCCGTGAGCAAGTGCTGGTGGTAGATGGCATAGACCAGACAAATGGCCAGCAGGGTCTTAAGCAAGTCGCCGATGCAGGTCAGAATCCCCGCCTTCTTGCCGAAAACCGCCCCCATGTTGGCCGTACCCGGGTTGCCTGACCCGTACTTGGTCGGATCCTTGTGCAGGTAGTACTTGCCCACGAACATGGCGCTGATGAAGTTGCCAAACAAATAGCCGATAATTACTGCCAAAAATTTGCTAAGCACCTTTAATAGTCCCCTGAAAACGGATTGGTATTGTAGTCGTAATTATAACTGTAGCTATAAGTCGTATCGTAATTTGTGCTGCCAGAATAAGCAGTATTGCCAGAGTAATCTGTACTGCTGGAACTAGTGCTGTAGGCAGTTGTACTGCTGGAAGCCTGGCTGCTGGATTTAGAGCTGGAGCTGGACTTTGAACTTTTCTTGCCGCTCTTGACGCTGTCAGCCGTCGTGCCCGGATCATAGATCGTGTAGTTCTGGGTCTCACCGCTGCCAAACTTAAAGCCGGCGGTCTCGTTTAAGGTATTCAGCTCGGTTTCCCGGTTGGAGATGGTTGCTGTCTTCAAGCCCAGCAGCTTTCTGATCTTGTTGGAAATCCGCTGCAGTTCACTGGTTGGCGCAATTTGGTAGGCCGCGTCGTTAACATAAGCACTGTAGCCGTGCAGGTAGTCGCTGTCGCTGGAAGAAGTGCAGTCTGAGTAGTTGGCCAAGATCGACTTCAAAGCCTGGAAGCTTAAGTTGGTCTTCACGTTTGATGACAGGTTATTGGTGATCTTGCTGAAGTTCATCAGTGAGTCTGCCGTGGCCAGCTTCTGGACCAGCTTGGTGATGACTTCTCTTTGCCGCTTTTGCCGGCCGTAGTCACCCTGCGGGTCATCATAGCGCATCCGGCTGTAAGCCAGAGCCGCCTGCCCGTTTAAGTGCTGGCGGACCCGCTTCTTGAAAGGAAAGCCGCTGTAGGTAAAGGTCAGAGGCGGCGTCACGTAAATCCCGCCGACATAATCGACCAGCTTCATCAGCCCGCCCATGTTGACCAAGGCGTAGTACTTGACCGGAATGTTCAAGAGGTTAGAGACAGTCTTCATGGCCATCTTGGCTCCGCCGATCGAATAGGCCGCGTTGATCTTCTGCACGTCGTTTGAATCATCGCCAACCATGTCAGCCATGGTGTCCCGCGGAATCGAGATCATCGTGTAGTTCTTCTTCTTCGGATTGACCACGACGACGATGATCGTGTCAGTATTGCCGCGCTTTTCCGTTCTGTCCAAGGCCCCGGTGTCGGTCCCTAAGAGCATGACGGCAAAAGGCTTCTTGCCGTTGAATTCGCCATAGGTCGTCTTAACCGCGTTTTCTGAGTCATAAGCCTTGTTGGCCGCCTGCTCAGCCGGTCTTGTACAAATGGGCGGCATACAGGCCCACTCCGGCCGCAATGGCGCAGACAACCGCCAAAATGCCGATGATCCAGTTGCGGATCTGCTTCTGCTTGCGCTTTCTGGCATGCTGCCTGGTCTCAGGAATGCCCAGCTTGTCTTCTTTCTTCATAAATTGATACCTACTTAAAAAATGACATTAGTCTGTATTATAGCAAAAAAGCACCGCCAACTTTTGCCTGCGGCCTTTTCTTATTGAAATTGTAAAAAACAGTCAAAGCGGGCGCGCGATATTTTCCCGTAAGTATCCCTGTGCACAACTTTCCTATCTAAGCTATCATCTTAGCAAGCCATCTGTCAATCCTTAATCAGTCCAACAAAAAAAGCGAAGCCGGAGCTTCGCTTTAATTAGGGAAAGAGGACTTAGTCCAGCTTTTCCTTGCTTACAACGTTCAACTTGTCGTCGAAAGTGTAAACGACTGGTTCACCAGTCTTCATTTCAACATCCATGATGTCTTCGTCAGAGATGTTTTCGATGTACTTAGTCAAGGCACGCAGTGAGTTACCATGAGCAGCGATGATCACGTTCTTGCCAGCCAAAAGGTCTGGAGCAATGTGGTCTTCCCAGAATGGCATAACTCTGTCCAGAGTAACCTTCAGGTTTTCTGCCTTAGGAACGATGTGTGGGTCCAAGTTTGCGTAACGACGGTCGTTAGCTTGGCTGAATTCTGAGTCGTCAGCCAAAACTGGTGGCAAAACGTCGTATGAACGACGCCAAATGTGAACTTGTTCGTCGCCGTACTTTTCAGCAGTTTCAGCCTTGTTCAAGCCTTGCAAAGCGCCGTAGTGACGTTCGTTCAGTCTCCAGGACTTAGTTTCTGGAACCCAGAGTTGGCCGCTTTCTTCCAAGGCAAAGTGCAAAGTCTTGATCGCACGGGTCAAAACTGAAGTGTAAGCTTGATCAAATTCCAAGCCGGCTTCCTTGATCAAACGACCAGCCTTCTTAGCTTCTTCAACACCCTTGTCTGACAAGTTAACGTCAACCCAACCAGTGAATTGGTTTGAAAGGTTCCATTCACTTTGACCGTGACGGATTAAAACTAATTTAGACATTAAAAAATCTCCTTTAGCAAATTAAACGTTTCACTAATTATTATACGGCCTCTCGCGGCCTTTTCAAAGTCCTAAAGGCAAAAAAAGCACTTTTTCTGACTGGAATCGCTAACAATTAGTCAGTGATTTGTTAGAATTGAAGAATAAGGATGTGATTCATACTATGCCGTCAAAGAAAAAGAAAATTCACCTGCTCACCCTTCTGGCCTTGGCCAGCCTCTTTTTAACAGCCTGCGCCAAACCCAGCCCCCATAGCCTGGTCAAAAAGGCCCAGCAGAGCAAGATTGCTAACTTCCAGCTGAAGATCGACGAACATTATTACACGGGAAATAAACCAGTCCGTTTTTACGGCCAGATCAACTACCAGCGGTCTCCCTTCGTCATGCAGGCGGACTTAACCCAGAGCGGAGACCAGAACGTCAAGATGTGGGTGGGCCAGCGCTATGCCTACGTCAAATACTATAAAGACCAGCAGGAAGCCTGGTACAAGGCCAAGCTCAGCCAGTTCACGACCATCTCCCACTTCCAGCAGCTGGTCAAGGACATGGACACCCTGACCCTCAGCCAAAAGAGCGCCAAGCTTTTTTCCGTCAGCCGGACAAAAAATGGCTGGCGGCTCAGCTACACGGGCAAGAGCCAGCGCCTCTGGCAAGAGATCACGGAAACCAACGGCCTGGCCAGCCTGTCTAGCGACAGCCAAATGGCCAAGGCTAAGCTCCAGCAGATCAAGATGACCATCGACTTCAGCCAGAAAAAGCAGCTGACCGGCCTGGCCATCTATGCCAAGTACAAGGTCAAGGGGCAAACCAGCTCAACCAAGCTGTCCATGCTCAAGGTCAACCAGCAGAAAAAGCTGGCCATCCCCAAGACGGTCAGCAAAAATTCCGTCGACGTCAGCCGGCTGAATAAATAGAAAACAGAAAACACAAAATGTAAGGTACAAATAAGGAGGCAAAAAAATGCAACTCGGTATTATCGGCAGCGGCAAGATCGTTAGAGACTTCCTCACTGCCCTTCCCCTGCCCGGCCTAAAATTAGCTGCTATCGCCACGACCAAGCGGTCAGCAGCCACCGGCCAGGAACTGGCTGACCAATACGGCATCAGCCGGGTCTACGACGACTACCTGGAAATGCTCAAAGACGACCAAGTTGACACGGTTTACGTGGCCACCCCTTCCTCCATGCACTACCAAATGTGCCTGGACTCTTTGGCAGCCGGCAAGAACGTGATCTGTGAAAAGCCCTTCGTCTTCACGACTGAAGAAGCCTTAGAGCTCAAGCAGCTGGCCGACCAGAAGGGCTGCCTCATTACCGAGGCCATCACCAACCGCTACCTGCCAGCCTTTAAGTCCTTGGCCAGTGACTTGCAGCTTTTAGGCCCGGTTCACGTGGTCAGCCTCAACTACACCCAGTACTCTTCACGCTACGACCGCTTCCTGGCCGGCGACATCGCCCCGGCCTTCAACCCCCGTCTGGGCGGCGGAGCCCTCTTGGACTTGAACGTCTACAACATCCACTTAGCCGTCAGCCTATTTGGGGCGCCTTTGGACGTCCATTACTTCCCTAACCTGCAAAAGGGCGTCGACACTTCCGGCGTTTTAGTCCTGGCTTATGACGACAAACAGGCCAGCTTGACCGCGGCCAAGGACTCCCAGGCCTTTGCCCACAACCCCTCTCTCATCGCCGGGGAAAAAGGGGCGATCAGCTTTATTGGCAGCCCGGGTGACATCAGAAGCTACCGGCTGGAAACGGCAGACGGGCAGACCGCCAAGAGCTTTGACCCAGACCTGCACCGGATGATCCCGGAATTCACTGAATTCATCCGGATCTTTGACCAAAAGGACAAAACCGCTGCTGACCGGGCCTTTGCCCACAGCCTGCAGGTCATCGCCGTCCTGGAAGCAGCCAGGGACTGCATGCCTTAAGGAAAAAGCAAAACAGAAAAATAAAGAATTAAAGAACTAGGGAAATAAACAAGAAAAATCGCTTTGATGTGACCCCCAAAATTGGGACAAATTAATATTAAGCCGTTAAGGTTGTTAAAACATGATTCCGATATTCA
>NZ_QOCY01000009.1:0-11426 GCF_024701915.1 Lactobacillus leichmannii
CTCCCCCTAGTGGAGGTGCATACAACCGAACGCACAAGGCATTTCCTCGTGAAAAAGCCTAAAAAAATCCTCCAGTTTCGGCTAGAGGACAAGAATGTGTTTAATGCTATTCACCTGAATAGCATTGGATATGTTTTTGAATTCGGAACTATCCCAGTTGTTTTTGCAAAAACCAACAAAAGAGGGATTCCGGCCATCTCCTTGCTGATAAGCATGCTGGGTGGGGTCTTCTCCCTCTTGACCAGTGTCTACGCGGCTGACACGATCTACCTGGTCCTGGTTTCCATCTCCGGCTTGGCGGTGGTCTTCGTCTGGATGGCGATCGCCCTGTGCCAGCTCAAGTTCCGGCAGAAGTGGCTGAAAGAAGGGCATACGGAGGACGAGCTCAAGTTCAAGACCCCCCTCTATCCTTTCACGCCTTGGTTTGCCTTTATCGCCAGCCTGGCCTCCTGCCTTTTGATCTGGTTTGACCCTTCCCAGAGGGTGGCCTTGTACGCGACGATTCCATTCGTGATCTTCTGCTACGTCGCCCACCATTTCTATGCTAAAAACCAGGAGAAAAAGCAGACCAGCCTTTAACAAGAGCGTCTTCGGGCGCTTTTCTTTTTGCCTGGGAATCGAATCAAATCAAGCAAATCTAATCAAATCAAATCAAATCTAATCAAATCATTGACGACATTGACGCGATTCGCTAAAATATGATTAGATTGCAAGCAGTAAAAAGGAGGCGCGCCATGCTTACGCCAAATGATTCCAGCAGCTTTGAAAACCAGCTTTCTCCCCGCCAGGACTTGACCTTCAACTCCCTGCAGGCCCTTTTTGACCAGCAGGGGCTCCCCTTTAGCCCGCCGTCCAGCCAGTTCGGCATCCTCCAGTTCAGTAATTTCGACCTCCTGGTCTCTGACCAGTGCCCTTACACGATCAAGTGCGCTGTTTTTAAGGGGACAGACCAGGATGAATTCCTGGACCGGCAGGAGTTTACCGGGTCCCTGGCCGCTCAATTCCAGCAGGTCTACGCTTTTTTGGAAAAGCACAACCCAGTAGAGAGCCAGATTAAGGGACTTTACCGGGAAGACCGGCCAGCCTACCCCAAGCAGGCCTTAAGGGAAGCCTTGATGAACGCAATTATCCACAGGGACTACAGCAACCCGGCCAGCAGCTTGATCAACTTATACACAGACCGGGTGGAATTCATTTCTTTTGGCGGCCTCATGCCCGGGATTAGCCTGGAAGACATCCAGCTGGGCCTGTCAGTTTGCCGGAACAAGCGCTTGGCTGACCTCTTTTACCAGCTGAAGCTGGTGGAATCCTACGGAACGGGGTTAGCCAGAATCAAGAGTGCCTACAAAGGCAGCCGCCTTGCGCCCCAGATTTTAGCCGCTCCCAGCTCTTTTAAGGTGGTCCTGCCCCATTACCAGGCAGCTGTTAAAGCGGCTTCTAAACCAGTCAAAAAGGCGGTAACACCTGCTCCTTCCCCTAGCCCAGCCCCCAAGCCAAAGGCCCGGGCAACTGGCAATGAAGAAACCGTTTTGGCTTTTGGCAAAGAGCATGGGGAATTTATCAGAAGCGATATTGAGGAGCTCTTAGGGGTCAGCCCAGCTACGGCGACCCGGCTCTTGCGGCAGATGGAAAACAGCGGCTTGGTTCTCAAGCGGGGCAAGGCCAAGGCCATCCGCTACCGGATCAGCGAAAATTCATAAACAAACAGTTCGGTTCCTGCCTAAACGTGCTAACATAGGTAGGGACTTTTTTATTCAAAAAATTACAATCCAATAGAAATCTGGCAACAATCATGCAACAATTTACTCCGATTCTTTTAGGCAGCGACATCAATGTTTACGGGATGGCCCGGTCCTTCCACGAGGCTTACGGGATCAAGGTCCAGGCCTGGGGCGCGTCCACTTTAGCCCCGACCCGGTATTCAAAGATCGTTGACATCGAGGTTCACCCGGGCCTTACTGAAGACCCGGAATTCATCAAGGTTATGCGCGAGAAGATCAAGGAATACAAGAAGCACCCGGAACCGGTGATCTTGATCTCCTGCGGGGACGGTTACTCAGAACTTTTAGCCAAGCACAAGCAGGAGCTGGAAGAGGCCTTCATCGTTCCTTATATCGACTACGCCCTCTTGGAAAAACTGATCTCTAAGGAGGGCTTCTACGAGGTCTGTGAAGAATACGGCCTGCCTTACCCGAAGACCAAGGTCATCACTATGTCCACTTACAAGGATGGTTCTTACGCCGACGTACCCTTCCCCTTCCCGGTCGCTTTAAAGCCGGAAGACCCGGTTTCCTGGCTGGACGTCCAGTTTGAAGGGCGGAAGAAGGCTTTTGTCATCAAGGACCTGGACGAATTCAAGGATATTGTGGGCAAGATCTACACCAATGGCTACAAGGAAGACTTGATTTTGCAGGACTTCATCCCGGGCGATGACTCCAACATGCGGGTCTTGAACGCTTATGTGGACAAGAATCACCAGGTCAAGATGATGTGCCTGGGCCACCCCCTCTTGGAAGACCCGGACCCGATTGCCATCGGCAACTACATGGTAATCGCGCCGGACTATGACGAGAAGCTCTACCAGACTGTCCAGGCCTTTTTGGAAAAGATCAACTACACGGGCATGGCCAACTTTGACATCAAGTACGACGTCCGCGACGGCCAGTACAAGTTCTTTGAGATCAACCTCCGCCAAGGCCGGTCCAGCTTCTACGTCACTTTGAACGGCTACAACCTGGCCAAGTGGTATGTGGACGACTATGTGGAAGACTCGCTTAAGGACCAGCCAGTTGTTTACGGCAACCAGGATCCGGCCAAGCACAAGCTCTGGTTGGGTGTACCGGAGAAGATTTTTGAACAATACGCGGTCGACTCCCTGGCCAAAAAGAAAGCCTTGGCACTTCTGCGGGCCGGCAAGGTGGGCACCACGGTCTTCTATAAGCCGGACATGAACGTCAAGCGCTGGCTCTTGATGAAGCACATGTACCACAACTACTACAAGGATTACCAGAAGTACTTCAAGGTCAATAAGGAGCAGTACTTCGAGAAAAAGTAAGAAACACAAACTTATGCACAGGAAAAAGAGGAATCTTGTGGAAGATCCCTCTTTTTTGCGAACTATTTTTCTGTCCTGTTTAAAAGTTGTGGATAATCCGCAGGCAGATGTGCAGGGCTTTGGCCTGGGAGGCCTGACCCCAATCGCGGTCATCATGCGCCTCCACGTTAGCCAGAGAATCAGCCGTGTAGAGGAGCTGGCCGAATTCAGCGCCCCGTTTAGCGGCAACAGCAGCCATTGAGGCGCACTCCATCTCTACCACCTGGCAGCCTTCCCCGCGTCGGTATTCGACCATGTCCTGGGTTTCCCGGAAAAAGCCGTCAGTCGTCCAGGTCGTGCAGGGCTCAAACGGTAGTCCCTGCTCTTTTAAGCCTTGGCCAATTTTTTCAACAGCTACTGGGTCAAGGTCTACATAGCGGCTAGCCGGCAGGTACTTGTAGGAAGTGCCTTCATCTCTTAAAGCCCGGGTCGGGATCAAGAAGTCGTTTTCCTTAATGTCCACCAAGGTCCCGCAGGAGCCAACAGCCAGAAACTTCCGGCAGCCAAGGGCGATCAAGGCATCCATGAACTGGGCGGCGGCGGGACCACCTAATGGTGCCCGGCATAAGCACAGCTGCTCACCTTGGTTCTCAATAATATAGATCGGCCGCAGGCGGTCAATCGTAATAAAATGGTCAGCCACAGTTGCCTTTACTTGCTCGGCATACTTATCGACTTCGTCCCCTAAGAAGGCAAAGAGGCATTTTTCCGGCAGCCTTACGCCTTCATTATCATGGCCCGGCTTCAGAACTTCCTGGGAAACCGGATCATATTCCAAAATCGGCAATTCGTTTTTCTCGATCATAATCTAGTCCTTTCCAGTTTAAGCAAGTTAAAGTATAGCAAATTACTACTTTTTGGTGAAAAGATTTTCTGTAACAGACAGAGTAAGCTTGACAAAGATTAGCGACTAGTGTATCTTTTAAATATACTTTAATTTTGTAAGGAAGGAAAAGCTGACATGACTAACTTTTCTGGTCAAAACATGAACACTATGTGTACTTGCGGCATGATGTGCGGCATGTGTTTTGCTATGCAAATTTACGATAGTGACGGCTTTTCTGTCAGTCTGTAAAGGACCAAGCGGTTCTTTCGCGAGATCAGACCAGGCTTATTGCCTAGGCTCAGTCACTATTGACTGGGCCTTTTTCTTTTGTCCTGGCCTTTAATTCGGTTCTAATACAAACCTGGCTTGTCCTGCTTTGCTAGAAAGGAGCTGTCAAAAATTTTACACAGCATTTTTACCGACTACCTGCCGCAAATCTTCGCGGCCGGCTTCAAATACACCATCACCCTGGCCATCATTTCCTTCATTCTTGGCTTGATCATCGCGCTGGTCACTGCCTTGGTGAGGATTTCAGACAAGGGCGGCGGCTTTTTAATCATCAAGGCCATCTTCCGCTTCTATGTCTGGCTCTTCCGGTCAACACCCCTGCTGGTGCAGCTTTTTATCGTCTACTTCGGCCTGCCTTATTTAAAAATCCCCGGCCTTTTGCCTAACGGGATCAAACTGGCTCCTTTTACCGCCGGCATTATCACCTTCTCTTTGAACACCGGGGCCTACGCTTCAGAGACGATCCGGGCTGCTATTCAATCCGTGCCGCGCGAACAATGGGAAGCAGCTGCTTCCATCGGCATGAACCGGGGAAAGACTCTGAGAAGAATCATCCTACCCCAAGCTCTAAAAGTTTCCATCCCGCCTTTGTCCAACAGCTTCATCGGCTTGGTCAAGGACACGTCCCTGGCAGCCTCAATCACCATTGTGGAAATGTTTGAAGTCAGCCAGCAGATCGCCGCGGAAAACTACCAGCCCCTGATCATGTACAGCCTGGTTGCCCTGGTTTACGCTCTCTTCTGCAGCGTCCTCTCCTGGCTCCAGGGCTGGCTTGAAAAGGCAAGCAGCCGACATAGCAAAGAAAGCGAGGCAGAAGCATGAAAATCACTAAGGTAAGCAAGACTTTTGGCAACCACCAAGTTTTAAAAAACATTTCTCTGGACTTCCCTGCCGGCAAAACGACCGTTTTGGTTGGCCCATCCGGCTCCGGGAAATCCACTATTCTCCGCTCCTTAGACCTGCTGGAGCGGCCGGAAAGCGGAAACTTTGACCTGGATGAGCTCCACATTGATTTTTCCCAAAAAATCAAAGACGCGGATATCTTAACTGTCCGCAAGAAGACCGGGATGGTCTTTCAGTCCTACAACCTCTTCCCCCACTTCACGGTCTTGCAGAACGTGACCGAAGGCCCTGTCCAGGTTCTAGGGAAAAAGAAGGCTGACGCGGAGGCTGAAGCCAAGCAGCTCCTGGCCAAGGTAGGCCTGGCCGATAAAGCAGACTTTTACCCAGAGACGCTTTCTGGCGGGCAGGCGCAGAGAGTCGCGATCGCCAGGTCCCTGGCCATGCATCCCGAATACATCTTGCTAGATGAGCCGACCAGTGCCCTGGACCCCGAACTGGAAATGGAAGTGCTGAAGGTGCTCTTGGAACTAGCTAAGGAAAAGCAGTCCCTGGTCATCGTAACCCATAATCTGGCATTTGCCCGGCGGGTCGCCGACAAGATCGTCTTTGTGGAAAACGGAGAGATCCTCTACGATGGAGATGCCGGGAAATTTTTTGCTCAAGACAATGACAACCAGCGGATCCGGGACTTCCTTAATTCCATGTCCCTGGCCAGCTTGGACTGATTTTTAGCAAAAATCGCAAAACTAAAAATATAAACAGAAAAGAGAAACATCATGAAAAAATTAATCAAGAAAATCTTGTCCTTTTTAGCAGTTGCGGGAATTGGCGCCAGCCTGGCCGCTTGCTCCTCATCTTCCAGCTCATCCTCAAGTTCTTCTTCCTACCAGTCAGAACTGACCAGCAAGGGGACTTTGACGATCGGTCTGGAAGGCACTTATGCCCCATATTCTTACCGGAAGAGCGGCAAGCTGACCGGTTTTGAAGTCGACTTAGGCAAGGCCGTTGCTAAAAAGCTGGGCTTAAAAGCCAAGTTTGTTCCAACCAAGTGGGATTCCTTGATCGCCGGCCTGGGCTCTAGCAAGTACGATGTAGTTTTGAACAACATCACTCAAACGCCAGAACGCAAGAAGGTCTACAATTTCTCTGACCCTTACATTTATTCCCGCTGCGCCTTGATCACCAAAAAGTCCAGCAAGGTTACCAAGTTAAGCCAGATCCAAGGGAAAAAGTGGGCTGAAGGCACTGGGACCTACAACGCGGCCCTGGTTAAGAAGTACAAGGGGACCATCGTTCCTTCTGAGGATTTTTCAACCAGTCTGTCCTTAGTCCGCCAAGGCCGCGTGGACGGGACAATCAATGCCGCTGAAGCCTGGTATGCGTATGCCAAGGACAACAACACCAAGGACTTAAAGATGACCGACTTGTCCAAGCAAGTTGATCCAGTTAAGGTTTCCGCTCTTTTCAACAAGAAGAACACCAAGCTTTTGGCCAAGTTCAACAAGGCCTTAGCCGAAGTCAGAAAAGAAGGCACTTTGAAGAAGCTCTCCATCAAGTACTTTGGGGCTGATATCACTAAGAGCAACTAAGCTTTAAGCAAAAAATGAAGACAAAAGAAAAGGAGCCAGTTCCGGTTTGGAACTGGCTCCTTTTAGATGCAGAGAATTATATGGGATAGTGTGCTTTAAGCGTGGAATTCGATTACTACGCAGACCATAGCATTGCTGCCGCTGCTGTGGTGGCCTACGCCGATGTAGGCGGTGTGGTTGCCAGATACGAGATCAAGGCTTTTTACCGGATCAGCGACTTGTCAGCAAAAGAGCTGAATCAGCGCTTCAAGAGTGCCTTCTTTTGCTTAGCGGAATACTTCATCCAGACCAATGCTGTCGGAGACGCATGCCTTTGACGAGTTAATCAAGGAATTGGAAAAAAGAGATAAGAACTAGGTGACTACCATGACTGAAGTAATGCCACAATTTATCCAGGTCAAGCTCGACCGGGCCAAGAAGGAAACGACTGAAGAAGTGACTGAAGAAGTGACTGAAGAAGTGACTAAAGAAACGACTGAGAAGGTGACTAGAGATTACTTGCTCAACATTCTCAACACCACTAACTTAACTCTGGATGGAGCCATGGACCTCTTGGGCATCCCCGAAGCAGACCGCCCTATGTACAAAGACCTGCTCAAGAAAAAGTAAGCAGCAAAAAAGCGGACAAGGCAAACTTGTCCGCTTTTCTTACGCTTTAATTTTATAATTCATCGCCGTTTGAAGCGATAACCTTTTGGTACCAGTAGTATGAATCCTTAGGCAGGCGCTTAAGCGTACCTTCGCCCTTGTCATCACGGTCAACGTAGATGAAGCCATACCGCTTGGACATTTGACCAGTTCCAGCAGAAACGCAGTCAATGCAGCCCCAAGTCGTGTAGGCACGCAGGTCAACCCCATGTTCAACTGCCTTGTCCATCGCCTTGATGTGCTTTCTCAAGTAGTCAATCCGGTAATCGTCATGAACAGTACCATCTTCTAGCTTATCAACGGCACCAAGACCATTTTCCACCACCATCATTGGGATGCCATAACGGTCATACATCTTTTCCAAGTACAGTTGCAAGCCGTCTGGGTCAGTTGACCAGCCCCATTCAGAGTATTCAAGATATGGGTTCTTAGCGCCGGCAGCGAAGTTGCCCTTAGCCTTTTCGCCAACATCATGGGTGGTAACCATGTTTGACATGTAGTATGAGAAGGTGTACATGTCAACTTTACCTTCCTTCATGACTTCAAGGTCGCCATCTTCAATCTTCAAATGAACATTGTGTTCATCCCATAAGCGCTTGGCAAAACTTGGATACTCACCCTTAGCTTGCGCGTCAGCACAGTAAAGCTGGCTCAATTCTTCTTCATAGCGGGCAGCCAAAGCATCCTTTGGATCAGGAGTGCCTGGGTAGTAAACAGAACCGGCAATCATGTTCCCGATCATGAAGTCTGGATTGATCTTGTGGCCTGCAACAACTGCCTTAGCAGAAGCAACGAATTGGTGGTGCAGCTTTTGGTAAGCCTTTTGGTAATCTGCATCAGATACCTTGCCGTCACCCACCAGCTTCAAGAACATCAAGGATGAGTTGATTTCGTTGAAGGTCAGCCAGTATTTAACCAGGTCCTTGTATTCCTTGAACAAGGTCGTCGCGTACTTAACGTAGAGGTCAATCATCTTGCGGTCTTGCCAGTCGTTGTACTTTTCGCCTAAAGCCAATGGGTCTTCATAGTGGGAAATCGTAACTAATGGTTCAATCCCGTTCTTCTTCAGTTCTTCAAAGACTCTGCGGTAGAAGTCCAGCCCTTCCTGGTTTGGCTTGTCTTCTTCACCGGTTGGGAAAATCCGCGTCCAGGCAATGGAAGTTCTGAATACCTTAAAGCCCATGTCCGCGAACATCTTGATGTCTTCCTTGTAATGATGGTAAAAATCGATCGCTACATGGTTCGGGTAGTATTCATTGTCAAAAATCTTCCCCTTAGCGCCCTTTGGCAAGGAGCTGGCGAACATCCCAGCTACTTTGCCATCCTTGCCATCCAAAGTGTAAGTCAGATAACGCGGACTTTCCAAAGAGCCGGCCGTGGTAATGTCAGTCACTGACAAGCCCTTGCCGCCTTCGTTGTATCCACCTTCAACTTGGTTAGCAGCTACGGCGCCGCCCCACAAAAAGTCTTTTCTAAAATGAGCCATTATTTTTCCTCCTAAATTGTAAGTTCAGGTTTATTCGTCTAAATCAGTTGTAGCAGCAAGCTATTTGCTCTTACAAACAGTATGGTATCATATAGGAAAGCGATTACTCCCCATTTCTTAAAGCACTTAGGGACAATTCATAAAGGAGAAAAGGACATGCCCATTGCTTACGAAGAGATCGACAATCTCGCCCGCCTCCCCTTCAAATTTTTCAAAAGATCAAATTACGCTCCTAAAGCCCCCACCCACTGGCATACCGGAATCGAAATCGATTATTTGGTATCTGGGGAAGACTTCAAGGTTGTCATTGCTGGCCAGACCCACCATTACAATTCCGGCGATATCTGGGCTATTGACCGCTCACAGATTCATGCCGCGACGGGGCACAAAGACCGGTATTATTATGTGATGGGACTGATTATTGACAATAATTTTTTAGAAAAAGAATATCCTTCCAGTAAAAATTGGCGGATCAAGATGGACCATATCAGCCGCGATACAGCCAGCTACCGGCAGTTAAGAAAAAATCTGATTACCATCGCTGAACTCGTCGACCAGCCGATCAGTGACAGTATCCGCTTTTTAATTTTGAGCGAATTTTTTCAAATGATTGCCCTGATCGACAGCGAATATACTGAAAAAACTGCCGTCACAACGCCGCCAAACCAATCTTTGGCTGACACGGTGATCGCCTACATCGCCAACAACTCTTCCACCAATATCACGGCACAAAGCATTGCTGAACATTTTAGAATTTCACAAGTGACTTTAAATAAAGAATTGAGCCAAGTGACTAAACTTCCTTTAGGCAAATATTTAAAACAAGTCCGGCTCATGCATGCCAGATACCTCTTGCTGAGTACAAACTATTCCGTCGCCTACATTGCCAATTACTGCGGCTTTTCTTCAGCCAAAGTTTTAGAACGTAATTTTAAAGCCTGGAAAAAAATGACCCCCAGCCAATATCGCAAAGCTTTTAGCAAATATTTCAATGAATAAAAAACGGACAAGCCAAACTTGCCCGCTTTTTCGTTTAACCTGCAGTATTGCTCAAATGAATCTCCCGGTCAAATAACTGCCGCATCTCTTCAGTCAAGTTGTGCGCGATAAAAACAATCGTTGCATCGTTTTGCAACAGATTCTGCAGAATTTCCAAGCCATTGTGTGCATCGATGGCTGAAGTGCCTTCATCAATGAAAATCAGCTGACTGTCATGGATCTGTGCTCTGGCCAAAACCACTTTTTGCCGCTGGCCGCCAGACAGGGCATGCTTGCCTTGATCGAGTTCCGTATCTACTCCTGCCGGGAATTTAGCCAGATCTTTTTCCAAATTCACCTGCTTAACAAAATGCATTACCCGGTCATTCAGCTTGGAGTTAAACATTGTAATGTTTTCCTTGATTGTACCTGGAAAGAGAACCGGATCTTGCGGAACATAACCAATTTGAGACAGGTCTGGCCGCTCAATTTCTTGCCCGGCTTCGTTTTTAAAACAAATCTTTCCAGTCGCCAATGGCAACTCCTGCAGGATCAGCTTAAAAAGCGTAGATTTTCCAGTCCCGCTGTCACCTGACAATAAGATTTTTTCTCCCCGCTTGATTTGAAAATCCGGATAAGTGATTTTTTCCTCATTACTAAAAGCTACAGACAAGGCTTGAACTGACAATGACTGAAAATGGTCCAAACTTTCAGTCTTTTCTAAGTGGTCGGTCTGAACTGCAAGCTGCTTTCTGAGCTTGGCGTTTAAAGTCTTGCTTGACTGCAAAATAGTATATTGGTTGACCACAACCCCCAGTTCAGTAAAAATCGTGCTGGCAAAGTTGCCAATGCTAAAGAAAACACCGAAATTCATCCGGCCAGTAATAATCAAGACACCTGAAACGAGCAAAATCAAGGCCTGGGACAACACGTTTGCGGCATTGTTGACGCCGCTGGCAACTTGCATCCGGCCGGACCGTCTGACATTGGCATCTTCAAGTCGCTTTCCTTGAGCAGTCGTCACCGCCAAAAGCTTCTGCTTGACGTGGTATCTCTGCAAAACGCTCAAACCGCTAAACCATTTTTCCAGCATATCGAGATAACGCTTGTTTTCATTAGAAATATCATCCATAGCCTTTTGCAAAGCTGGAGATAAAAATCGAGGCATGAAAAACATCAACACTGCAAGAAGCAGAATTACCAGCAATAAAAGCCAGCTGTAGGTAAAGACGATGATTGAGGAAAGGACTACATCCAATCCACAAGCGGCAATTTTCAGCCATGGAGCCAGGAAATTTTCACCCAGCATGTTTAAATCTTGGGTCAAACTGTTCTGAACGCTGGAAACTTTTGGTGCCTTGTTACCACTGTTGTAGATTTTTTCCACTTCAGCAGACCGAAGCTTGTGGAAATACTCTTGAGTCTGTTTGTCATACAAGTAATTGGCTCTATAAGACAAGCTGCTGCCGATGGAATTAACCACAAAATTAATCCCGATAATTGTCACGAAAAGCAGCAGGTTTCCTTTGCGCAAGCTGTCCCCCAGCAGTGTCAGCAAGGCGTTGTTGCCGGCCAGAAGCGCGCTGCCGCCAATAACTAAATGCTAACTTCCCAGAGCAATCAAACTCAAGTCCTCTAAGAAAAGGACCTAAACCCGCAAAAATACTGTATTTT
>NZ_QOCY01000010.1:0-13469 GCF_024701915.1 Lactobacillus leichmannii
CAAAGTACCAACTTGCGTCAAGTGACGCAACGTTTTATATCTTACTCGCTTGTTGACTTCTTGTCAACAAGTTTTTTGATATTTATTTTTGCCTTGCTTCAAGCACTTGGCTCGTTTCAAGACAAATAATACTTTACCTTCTTTTTGTCCTTTCGTCAAATTGGTCATTTTATTCGGTTTATTATGTGAACACACGGCTTAGTTGTCATTTTTATTTTTTCTTTCTTTTGCCTTTTGTTTAATTTTATCTGGCTTAATCTAGGAGAAGTAGTCTTTTAGTTCGCTTTTATGTCATTTTTACCGGAAGACTTTTTCAAAAAAATATTATTTCCCGGTAAAAAAGAAAAACCGCGGATCAAATCCACGGTTTCTTAGTTCTTGCTCTTATTTCAATCTGCTTTCTTCTTAAAGCCATTTTCCAGGTAGCTCAAGCGGCGGTCCAGGACTTGGGCCAGCTTGGCCGTATCGACGGGCCGGCCGGCTTCATAGTCTTCTGCTCCTTCACTAAGGCAGCTGATGAGGGCCAAGAGCAGGCTGTGCAGGAGAAATTTCAAGTCAGTCCGGTCCTGCAAAGCAACCTTAGCTGTCAAACCGGCAATTTCCTGAGCCGACAGGCAGGACAGCGGGTCTTCTGCCTGCTTGGGCCGGGGCACTTGCTGGGAATGCAGCATGTCAATCTTCCGGTAGAAGAAGGCCGCGTTTTCCCCATAGAAGATTTCATCCAGCCACTGGGGCAGGACCTTCCTGGCCAGGGCAAAAGGATCATAGCCGCAAGCAGCTAATTCTTTCCGGGCGCCTTCGATCATCCGCTGGCTGATCTGGTCACCCAGGTAAAAGTAGACGTCTTCCTTATCCGCAAAATACTGGTAAAAGCTCCCCCGGGGGATCCCCGCCGCCTTGATCAAGCGGTTGATGGATGCTTCATCGAAGCTGTGGGTAAAAAATTCCTCCCGGGCCGCTGCCATAATCCGGTCCTGCTTTTCCTTAGGCAGGTTGAAAAAAGTCTGGCTGGGCATTTTTTACTCCTTCCGCAAAGCTTCAACTGGATCCAGCTTGGAAGCGTGGTTGGCTGGCAGGATCCCGGCGATCATGCTGATGACAATGCTGATGAGCAAGCCAGTCAAGGCGTATTGCGGGGTCAAGCTGACCACGGCCGCCTTAAAGGCTGACTGGGTGAAGCTGTTGATCCCCTGGGCCAAAAGCCAGGTCAAAGCAATGCCGACAATCCCGGAAGCCAGGCCCAGCAAAAAGGCTTCGCTGGAGAAGATCCGCCGGATGTCCTTGCGCCGGGCACCCAGGGCCTTCATGACCCCGATTTCCTGGGTTCTTTCGACTACCGAGATATTCAAGACAACCAGGATCATGATAGCTGAAACCAAAAGGGAAACTGCCGCGATAGCCGTCAGAACGTAAGTCAAAACGCTCAAGATGCTGTCAAACATTTCCGCCATCTGCTCCTGCATTGAGCCGGCAAAGCCCTTGTCCTTGGCTGCCTGCTTGATAGAAGAAGTGTACTGCTTGTCCGTTGCCGTCAAGTAGACCACGTTTGCCTTCAAGCTCAAGCCGTTGTCTTTGAAGATTTTTGCCAAGTCGCTGTAGGGCAAAAGCAGGGTGCTGACCTGGCCGGAACCGGAAGCTTCATAGATCCCGACTACCTTGACCGTTTTGGTGATAGTCTTGGTCCCAATCTGCAAACTTGCCTTGACCTTCTTGCCTAAGATCTTCTTGCCCAAGTTGTCGGCGCTGCCGCTGTCGATCATGACCTCGTCCTTGCCAGCCTTAGGCAAGTGGCCCTTCTTGACCTCTGACTTGGCGATCCCATCATTGACCGTCTTAAGGTAGATCATGCTGGCCGTCTTCTTGCCGTATTTCAGCTGGTTGGTCCCCAGGGAAATCGCGCTGTAGCCCTTCTGCAGCTTTTTGACATGGGCGATCTTCTCCAACTTCTTTAAGTCCTGCTTGCTAAAAGCCGAAGCGCTACTGGTCCCGGACAAAGAGGCCATATTGTTTTGCTGCTGCTTGGCCAGGGCTGCCTTGTCCCCGGTTTGCTGGGCCTGCATCC
This sequence comes from Lactobacillus leichmannii, assembly GCF_024701915.1. NCBI lineage: Bacteria > Bacillati > Bacillota > Bacilli > Lactobacillales > Lactobacillaceae > Lactobacillus > Lactobacillus leichmannii. The sequence goes on from NZ_QOCY01000010.1 coordinate 2,063, forward strand.
CCTGCTGGCGCATCTTCTGGCTGGAAGTCTTCTGGATTTCCGCGACCAGGGGGTTGGAGTAGGTGCTCATCTGCCCGCTGACATAAGAGGTAACCCCCTTGCCCAGGCTGAGCATGAGGATTACGGACATGATCCCGATCCCCATCCCGGTTGAAACCAGGGCGTTGCGGCCAAACTTGGCCTTCATGTTCTTAAAAGCCAAAGAGATCGCCTTAAAGAGGCTCATCTGCTGGATCTTAACTTCAGTTCTCTGCTCCAGGTGGTGGTCCAGGGGCTTTTGTTCCTGGTCGCTGACGATCTGCCCCTGATCGATTCGCAGAACCCGGCTGCAGTGGCTGGCCACCTTGTCTGAGTGGGTAACCATCAGGACCAGCTTGCCTGAAGCCGCGATGTCTCTGATCATGTTCAAAATCACGTCAGTCGTGTCCGCGTCCAGGGCTCCGGTTGGTTCATCGGCGATGATCACGTCCGGGTCATTGGCCAAAGCCCGGGCAATGGCCACCCGCTGCTTCTGCCCGCCGGACAACTGATCGGGCTTCTTGTGCATGTGGTCCTTCAGGCCCACCTGGGTCAAGAGCTCTTCCGCCCGGCCGCGCCGCGTTTTTTCATCCGCGTTGGACAGGGTCATGGCGATTGACACGTTGTCGATCAAGTCCAGGTGGGGGATCAAGTTGAAGTTTTGAAAAATAAAACCGATTGATTTCTTATGGTAGTTAACCATTTCCTTTTGGGAAAAATCACGCAGGTTCTTCCCTTCGTATAAAATGGCCCCTTCAAAGTCAGAGTCCAGGCCCCCGATCGTGTTCATCAAGGTCGACTTGCCTGACCCAGATTCCCCGACGATGGCGACCATTTCCCCGGCGGCAAATTTCGCATTGACCCCGCGCAAGGCCTCGTACTGGCCCCCGCCCGGCATCTTATAGTACTTTTTGACGTCTTTCAATTCAAGAACTGTCATCTATCTGTCTCCTTATGCAAAAATATGACAACTTGTCATATGACATGTTGTCATATTAATCCCTCTTCCAGCTTCTGTCAAGCAAAACAAAAAACATGACCCCGGAAAATTCCGAAGTCATGTTTTTTTCACGTTCTTAGCAGCTGGCGCCGTTTTGAATCTGTTCAGCGGTAAGTTTGCTTGGTTCGTAAACGTTGACGCCGACTGCGCTGTCAATCAAGCCGCTGCCGTCGCTCAAGGACAGCATCCCGTACTGTTCGCCAACGCTCAAGCTGTCATCCAAGAAGCCCATTTCCGCCTGGCCCGTGTACAAGTCTAGACCTAAATCGTTGTCGATCTTGATTTGGTAGTCCGAGTCTGCCTGATCCAGGGCGACGAACTGGAAGTTAGCCCCTATCGTGCAACTTCCGCCCTGCAGTGAGTACTTGTTGGACCCGTCATTTAAAGCCAGGATCAAGACTGGCTTGTTTCCCAGCTTCTTTTGCAAAAATTCTCCAGCTTCCGGACTAAAAGTCATTTTAACCATATTGTTACCTCCCATCGGAATTAATTACTTTTTGATAGTTTGAGTGTAGCACGTTTTTTCTCAGCAAAAATTGACCCAGGTCAATTTTCTTCCCTCTAAGGGCGGAAAAATGCTTAAGAATGTTATAATTTCCCTAAAAAGAGTGAGGAGGTGGACCACATGACTAAAGTCAAATTCAACCTGGACGACGAACTGGCCATCCTGCTTCAGGCCTACCAAGACCAAAGCGGGACAGACAGGGACGCCATCATCAACCAGGCCGTCAAACAGCTGCTGGTCAAAAAACTGGGCAAAAAGCGGATCGCCCAGTTGCTCAAGGACAGCGAAGACGGCAGCGACTACCAGCTGGAACAGTTCTTCAGCAGCTACGACTGGCTTGAATAGGCAAACAAAAAGCCCAATTCCACCAACATTGGAATCAGGCTCACACAGTGCGTGCCAAAGCAAACCACATATTAAGGGCTGTTTTCGCTACCGGAGAAAACAGCCTAAGCATTTGACACGAGATAGATTATATACTCAAACTGGCTTTCGGACAATCTTTTCGCCCCGAAAGCTTATTTTTTTAATTTTGCCAGGACGTCTTTATTCGTCAAAGCCACCGTTGGCAGCTTTTTCTTTTCCCGCCAAGTCTTGGTCAGGTAGTAGTCGTTAATCGCGTATTCCGGTTCCGCGTACTTCTGCTCCATAAAAGGCTTGACTGCCTGGTCAACGGCCAGCCAGCCGTTCCAGCCCAGGTGGATGGTGTCTTCCATGAAGTACTTCTTCTTGCCGTCCTTGGACAGGTCATAGATGTTGTCAAAGCCCTGGCTGATCAGCTGGTGCTTGATCTTATTCGTAGCCGTGTCATACATCTTCTGTGACAAGCCAGTGTACTTCTGCCACTTGGCGTTAACTGGCGGAATAATGAAGAGGACCTGGGTCTTGTCCTTGGCGAACTGGTTCAAGAGCAGCTCGAAGTCCGAGTATTCCGGGGATTCAACATAGTTGAACTTCTTCTGGCTCCCCTTCAGTTTCTTGAGCAGCTTGGCATTCAAGCGCTTTTTGTAAAAACTAGTCCGGATCCCAAAGCGGTTGCCCTTGGTATCCTTCTTGGCTTCCTTCTCTGATGCCTTCTTCAAGCCCTCGTAAGAGTAGGTATCCGGCAGCTTGGCCCCCTGCTGCTCAATCTTTGGCAGGCGGTCGCGCAGCTGCAGGGAAGTAAAGAACTTGTCTTCCGTGGAGTAGATCTGCCGCCGCCAGCGGAGGTAGTAGCGCTCCATCTTGGAGATCCCCACCCCGGCCGCGATTTCCAGCAGGGCATGGTGGATCACGTGCTCACTCTTCACGCTTGGCATTTGCAAAAGGCGGCGGGCCGCGTAGCGGTCAGCTTCCGTGTCTTTAGCGTTCAAAATAAAGTCGCTGGCATGCAGAGGCGAGTAGTAGAGGGTAAAGGCATCCGGGTTCTGCCCCTGAGGCGTGAACCATTGCGGTGAAATAATCACCACGGCCTTCTTGCTTGGCGCCTCCTGCATCCCCAGGTATTGAGCCAGGGACTGGCTGCCCGGTCCCCCAAGCAGGAAAGGCGTGTAGGAACGATGGTACTTGGTAGCCAGGACAGTCGGGTGCATGTTGTCAAAACGCGACAGTTCACTTGACCCGTAGAAAGGCACATAGCCCTGCTTATAGGCCTTCTGCCGCATGGCCTTGCCCTTGAAGACAGTCGTGGTCTGCGAAGCGGCGGCCTGGAAAAGGCTGCCCTTTGAGAAGGTCCGCTCCCAAGGCAGGGATAAGATCCCCATCAGCAAGAGCACCGCGCAGATGACTGGCCCAAAGATCAGCCAAAGTTTTGTCTTATTCTTCATCTTGCAGTTTCTTCACCTGTTCAACCAGCTTGTTCGGGGTGTTCCAGTCGTCGCGGTTGAATTCAGAAACCGGAACGGTGATGTCGAAGGTTTCCTGCAGGGTCAAGAGCATCTGCACAGTGGTCATGGAGTCCATGATCCCGCTCTCGTAAAGTTCTTGGTCCATGTTGTCTGAGAAGTCTTCACCAGTTGCTTCAGCTAAAATGTCAACGATTTGCTTTTGAATATCCATAATTTTCCTCTTCTTGTTAAATCTATTTCTTTATTTCTTTAATTTCTTTAGATCTTTTTCTTTTTTCTGTTTTGTTTTCTGTTGATTTTTTTAAAAAATTACTTGCCCAGCGGCACGTTGAACCACAGGTTGTTCAGGAATCCTGAGAAGATCAAGAAGCTGAGGCAGACCACGTTGAAGGTCACGAAAATTGCCACCGCTTCAGTGAACTTGTTGTGCTTGACCAGCTTGTGCTTCTTCTTGAAGCGGAGCCAGATGTCGTTGATGATGATGGCCACGGCGTGGTAAAGACCGTAGACGATGTAGTACCAGGTCAAACCGTGCCAGACCCCCATTACCATGAAGTTGACCAGGTAGGCCACTTGCGACAGGCGGTTCCGGTTCTTGATCAAGCGCTTCTTCATCGCGAAGAAGGTGAAGCGCATGAAGATGAAGTCTCTGAACCAGAAGGACAGAGTCATGTTCCAGCGGTTCCAGAATTCCTTGATGTTGTGGGCCGCGAAAGGCTTGTTGAAGTTCATCGGCGTGTGGATGCCCATAAAGTAGGAAATCGACACGGCGAAGAGAGAGTAGCCCGCGAAGTCAAAGAACAGGTACATTGAGTAGCAGTACATGACCCCTAAAAACCACCAGGACAGGTGCAAAGGATACATCCGCCCGGCCAGGATGGCCTGCTGCTCAAGGTATGGCAGGCAGTAGGTCCCGAAGAACCAGCCCAGGAGGAACTTGTACAAGAAGCCCTGGAAGAGGTATCTGACCGCGTAAGAGAGGTCCTTAATGTAATCTTCCCGGCTCGGTGCCTTGTCATAGTCCTTGACGAAGCGGCGGTAGCGGTCGATCGGGCCGCTGGAGATGGTCGGGAAAAACAAGAGGAAGCGGGCGTACATAACCGGATCCACCTGCTTGATCGTCCCGTCGCGCAGCTCCATGACCACCTGGACCGTCTTGAAGGTCAGGTAGGAAATCCCTAAGAAGCCGAAGTCGATCCCCTGCTTGTGGGGCACGATCGGCCAGATTTTTACCCCGACCAAAGGCAGGATAGCCAGGATCACGGCCAGGCAGAAGACCCAGGTCTTATTGGCCTTCCCCGTCTTCTTCCGGTAGTGCTGGTAGGCAAAAGTCACCAGGAACTGGTAGACGATATAGCAGATCAAGGTTACCCCCTGCTGCCACTTGTCCGCGTCGAAGATGAGGAAGATGAAAGCAAGGGAGACCAAGGCTTCGTACCACTTGTAGCGCTTGCCGAAGTAAAGGCCGATGATCAAAGGCAAAAGCGCGATCAACAGGTAGACAAAGTACTGCGGGTTTTCATATGGTTGCAGATTTATCACGCCTGGTTAACCTCCTTGATGACCGCCTTGATGTCGACCTTCCCGTTCTGGGAGATCGGCAGGGCGTCTTTGTAAAGGTAGCGCTGCGGGATCATGTACGGCATCACGTCCTTGGCCAGGCCGTCTCTGATCTGCTTGGTAATGGTCCCTTCAGCGAACTTGCGGCGGACCCCGTCGTTTAACTCAACCACGGCTACCAATTGCTTGATCGTGTGGTCAGGCTTGTAGATCGGGGCAGCAACCGCGTGGCGGACCAGCGGATTCTGGTTCATGTAGAAGTTGATTTCTTCCAGCTCGATCCGGTAGCCGTTGAACTTGATCTGGAAACCGATCCTGCCCTTGTAGAAGAGCAGGTCCCCGTCAAAGTAGCCCACGTCCCCGGTCCGGTAGTGCTGAACGCCGTCTTCCTGGTAAAAGGCTTCTTCGGTCTTTTCCGGGTTATTGATGTAGCCCTTGGAAACTGACGGGCCGGCGATGATCATTTCCCCGCTCTTGCCGTCATCGCCCTGGCTGAGGTCAATAGTGATTTCCGTATCTTCCTTGACATAGCCGATTGGCAGGCGGTCATATTTTTCCAGAATTTCCGGGGTGATCTCCACTTGCGTGACTGCCACGGTCGCTTCTGTTGGCCCGTAGGTATTAAAAATCCGGCTGTCCGGGAAGCGTTTCTTGAGCATTTCAACTTCCTTGCGGGGCAGTTCTTCCCCGCAGAAGAGGAAGTGGCTGAGGCCGGCGTGGTGGTCTGCGTCAAAAGTCCGGTCCAGGAAGCACATTTGGGCAAAGGACGGAGTTGACACCCAGACATTTACGTCGGTTTCCGGCAAGGCCTTGAAGAGCTGGGCAAAGTTTTCCGTCACTTCGTGAGGCAAAACAACCAGTTCCCCGCCGCTCAACAGGGCCGGGTAGATGCTCATGACTGACAGGTCAAATGAGTAAGGGGCCTGGGCCAAAAAGCGCGGATGGTCCGGCAGGTCAAAGTCCTTCAGTTCCCAGTCAACGAAGCTAACCAGGTTGTCGTGGCTGATCTGGACCCCCTTAGGCTTACCGGTCGTCCCGGAAGTACAAATGATGTAGAAGTTTTCATCGCCCTTGACGTAGTCTGCCTCATCCGCTGTCCCCTCTTCCGGAACGTCGTCCGGCTTAAGCAGGGTCAAGTCGCCCAGGTCGACTTCCGGCAAGTCGCTGATGGCGATCAAGACCGGGGAGGCAGAGACTTCTCTGACCAGGTCGATTCTTTCAGCGTTAGAATAGTCGGCGATTGGCACGTAGCAGTGCCCGCTCTTTACACAACCTAAGAAGCAAGCCAGCATGTCAAAAGTCTGCCCGCCCCAAATCATAACGGGTACCTTGGCCGGTGCTTTTTCCTTTAACAAGGCTGCCCAGCTGTTAGCCCGCTTGATCAAGTCAGCGTAGGTGTTCTTTTGACCCAGGTAGTCGTAAACTACCCGGTCTGGTTCTCTTTGCGCGATCTCATCGATCGTCTTGACAATATTTCTCATTTCCACTCAACTCTCCTAAAATTCATTGTAAATAAAGCCAGTTGAACCCAAGCCACAATATTCATACAAATAAATCAAGCCTAATAAAATTAGGCTGTAAAGCAGGGTTCGCAGGATAAAAGACCGGATGACCTTCCCCCGGCTGACTGGTGTCTTGCTTTCCATTAAGCTCATCTCCTCTTCTTTTCACCAGAGTCTGCTATCCCAACAGAATGAAACAACACAACTTACTTTTTTATTACAGTCAACTGTAACACATTATTCATATTTCGTTCACAGCTTCTCAACTTTTTACTCTTTCTTAAAATATTAAAAAAGCGCAAAAATTACTTTTATTATACATTTTTTGGTCACTTTTGCAAAAAACTACTTCAATCCGGCCTTACGCTCCTGGCTGTAGCAGAACAAAAGCGGAATTGAAGGCAGGAAGCCGACGAAGAACATCGCGATCAAGCTCATCCGCAAAACGTAGCTTGGGGACTGCCACTTGTCCAGCTTGGCGGTCGCCAGCACGTAGGCCGCGTACAAAACGACCAGGGCCAGGCTCCACAAGAAGCTGGCGTAATGAGTGACCTGGTAGAGGTAGAGCAGGCCGCTGGCCGGGATCAGGCAGGACCAGCCGGAAATCTGCACGTCGATGATGATTTTCTTAGCAAGTTGGCTATCCATTTTTTATTGTTTCCTTTATATGATATTCGCTATTTATCAGTTATTGTCCAGCAGGGCGTTGATATTGACCGACAGGGTCCGGTCCATGACCGTGATATCCTGGCGGGCATACTGGCTGGAGGCCGATTCAAAGAGGCAGAGCAGCTGGCCCTTATAGACTGTGATCTGCTCTAAGTAAGGCGGCATCCTGACCACCTGCTCGGCATTTGACTCGTCGAGGCTGTTCACGGCCGTGATCGGGAAGATGTAGAGCTTGGAATCCTGGCTGCCATATGACTGGCTGAGGAAAATTTTGTCCCCGTAGATGGCCAGGCCCTGGATCTGCTTGTTCATACTGGTCGTCCCGTCCGGGTCAGACCAGGAAACGGACTCGTTGATACTGGAAATCTCACTGGTGGTGATGGTGTTTTTGTACTGGCCGGACCGGGCCAGCTTGTAGCTGGCGACCTTGCCGTGACCATTTTCATTGAAATAGCCGACAAAGAGCTGGTCATCGTAATAAGTCAAAGCTGAGGCCTTGGCGATCGAGTTGATCGGAATCTCATGATCATAAACCAGCTGGTCGCTGATCTTGGCGCTGGCCACGTATTCGATCAATTTGGCCAAGGAGAAGGACATCAAGGCTGACTGCCCGTCCTTTGACCCGGTCAGCCAGATCTGCATCCCCTTAGGGTCGTAAGCAATCCCGCCCAGGTGCTGCCGGCCTGGCAAGCGGACCGTTTTCAAAAATTTCCCCGTCTTTTTGTCTAAAACATAAATGACCGAGGCATGCCGGTGCTGGCCGTCATAGGCCGTGATCAAAAGATAATTGTAGACCACGGCGATCCCCTGGGGGGTCATGGCGCTGGCTGAAGTAATCTTTTTCGTCTGGTAGTCATAGCTCCGCGTCGAAATGAGGCCCGGGATGACCACGTCCTGGCCCACCGTCGTCCTTTTCGGGGTCTGGTAGGCGGCCTGGTAGACGAAGCTGTAATTGTCCCGGATCGCCTTCCGGTAGGTTGTCAGCTTGTGCCAGGCCGGGCTGGTGCTGGTTCCGTCCTTGGCCTTGGTCAGCTTGGGCCGGGCCGCCAGCATGGCCTGCTTCATCTGCCACTGGCTGTAAGCCGGATAGGCCCAGTAATAGCTCCAGGCTGCCAGGCCCGCCAGCAGGATTAGGTTAAAAATCAGCAGGCGCAGCTTCCGGTGAAAATGGTGCTTCTTCCGGCTGACTAGTTTCTTTCCGCTTTTTCTGTCTTTTTTGCCCATTGGCCCTCCTTCCGGCCTTTTTTCTGCAATTTTTCCCCTAAAAAAGAAAATTCCCCTCTATCTTAACAAGCCCGGCCAGGGGCGAAGCAATTTTTTTAGCTTTTTTGAATTTTTTCGCTAAATGTCATACTTTGTTCACATTTCCAGTATAATATAATGACCGTAGCAAGCGAGAGCTTGTTACTACACTCAACTTTTTGTTTTTCATTCATACTCCTCCAAAGTAAATGAAAAATATCGACTGACTCCATAGTCGATTCATATCTATCCCTTTCGGCTCACGTGCGTTGCGTGAGCTTTTTTGTTGCTTGAAGAGGTCTTTATAGATCCGTAAGCAATTCTTTACTCTTTGTTAAGGAATTCCAAACCCTTTATTGAGAATTACCCTGTATGATAAATAATGTAACGAGCTGGTAGAACTCGTTACAAGTACTCCCACTTTTTTATTTCATTCATTCTTACTCCTCCAAAGTAGATGAAAACCAATTAGGCCTGCGCGAGCAGGCCTTTTTCTTTTTCCCAAATAGTTTTATACTTAAATTATGTCAAAAAAATTAGCATAGAAAAAATATAAGGAATTAGGTTGATGATTTCAGCAGCTATTCAACGCGTTCTCGCGGAAAAGTCCGGCTCCTTTTTGATTCCGGCCAGCAAGATTGCCATCGTTGAAGAAGACAATCCCCTTTACCATGCCTTCTTGATCTTAACCAAGGTCAAGTATGCCAAGATTCCCGTCTTGAACAAGAAGGGCCAGATCACCGGCCTCTTAAGCCTGGCCATGATCACCGACAAGATGCTGGACCTGGATGGCATTTCCATTAAGCCTTTGAACAAGTACAAGGTCAAGGATGTCATGGAGACTGACTTCGTTTCCATCAACTTTACGGAAAAAGACATCGAGACCCAGCTCCACCTGCTCGTTGACAACAACTTCCTCCCCGTTGTCGACGACCAGGGGGTCTTTCAAGGGATGATCACCAGGCGAGAATGGTTCAAGGCCTTCAACTACCTGGCCCACACTTTTGACGACCACTATGTCACGGTTGACAAGAAGCAGGTCCTTAAATTAGAAGCGGAGAATTAACAATTACAATCATAAGCATTTTCAGTGTAAGAAATCCAATTTGTGCTAAAATATATCTAGTAATCTATATTGTCTTTTAAGATAAAAAGTGTGTGTCCACACTCCTTGTTTTTACTATTGGGAGGAATAATTCATGAAACGCCAATGGAAATTCATTGTCGTCCTGGTTCTCGGGGCAATTGGACTGATCACTGACAATGTCCTGCACATTCCGGGAATCGCGGAGGTCCTGTTCGACATTGCTGGTGTCTACGTCAGCATCTCCTTAGCCAGGGAAATGTTTGGGGACTTGAAAGAAGGGCACTGGGGCATCGACGTCCTGGCCCTGATCGCGATCATCTCCATGATGATTACCCGGGACTACTGGGCTGAATGGATGATCCTGGTCATGTCTACTGGTGGCGAAAGCCTGGAAGACTACGCGACCGGCCAGGCCAACCGGGAACTGCGGGCCCTTTTGGACAAGAACCCGCAGGTAGCCAGCAAGCTGGTTGACGGCAAGGTAGTTGAAGTCAAGGTTGACGACCTGCAGATCGGCGACCAGGTCTTAATCAAGCCAGGTCAGCAGGTGCCAGTAGACGGGACCATCATTGAAGGCAGCTCTACCTTTGACCAGTCATCTCTGACCGGGGAATCAGTTCCGGTGGACAAGACGGTCGGCGACGACTTGATGTCCGGTTCCCTTAACGGTGAAACCGCCGTAACCATGGAAGTCAAGAAGCTGGCCAAGGACTCTGAATACCAGACCATCGTTGAACTGGTTAAGTCTTCTGCTGCCCAGCCGGCCAAGTTCGTCAAGATGGCGGACCGCTACGCCGTGCCATTTACCATTATTTCATTAATTATCGGGATCGCTGCCTGGGTGACGACCGGGAACTTCACCCGCTTCGCGGAAGTCATGGTCGTTGCCTCCCCATGTCCGCTCTTGATCGCCGCTCCAGTTGCCCTGGTAGCGGGGATGAGCTCCATGTCCAAGCACCACATCATCGTCAAGTCCGGTCCAACCTTGGAACAATTAGCCAAGGCCAAGACTTTTGCCTTCGACAAGACTGGGACTTTGACCCAGAACCAATTGGTCATCCAAGACGTTCTGCCGGAAAACGGCTTTGACAAAGAAACCATCCAAAGCTACGCGGCCAGCCTTGAGCAGCAATCCGACCACATCATCGCCAAGTCCCTGGTTCAAGGGACTGACAAGAACTTGATCCAAGCCGTAAGCAACTTGCAGGAATCAACTGGTAACGGGGTCAGCGGGACCGTTGACGGCAAGTACGTCATGGTCGGTAAGCTTTCCTACGTGGCGCCTGACGCTAACGTAAACAAGGCCAAGACTACTGCTGTCTACGTTTCAGTTGACGGCAAGTACGCCGGCTGCATCACCTTCAAGGACCAGCTGCGGCCAGAAACTCCGCAAACTTTGGCCCGCCTGCGCAAACAAGGCGCAAAGCACATCATGATGCTGACCGGGGACAACAAGGACGTGGCCCAGGCGATCGCTGACGCGGCCGGCGTCGATGACGTCCGGGCCAGCCTTTTGCCAGCCCAGAAGATTGAAGCCATCAAGAACGTGGCGCCTGAAAACCGCCCAGTCGTCATGACCGGGGACGGGATCAACGACGCGCCAAGCTTGACGGCCGCTGACGTCGGCATTGCCATGGGAGCCAAGGGGGCTAGCGCGGCCAGCGAAAGTGCTGACGCGGTCATCATGGTCAACGACTTGAGCAAGATCAACGATGCCGTGGCCATTGCCAAGCACACCATGAAGGTGGCTGAAATCGACGTTATCACTGCCATCGTGGTCGTTATCATTCTGGAACTGGTGGCCTTCACTGGTCTTATTCCGGCCTTCTGGGGCGCTGTTTTGCAGGAAGTGGTCGACATGATCACCATCGTCCTGGCCCTTTTGGCTAAGACCGAACCGAAGAATCCAAAACAGACCGGTTTATGACATGCTCCCCCGACCAAGGTCGGGGGTTTCTTTATAGGCTAGTGCTCACGCACAGCCTACAGCTTCTGAGA
>NZ_QOCY01000011.1:0-13737 GCF_024701915.1 Lactobacillus leichmannii
AATTGATAGATATACTACAGAGATTGTACCAGAATTGCACACCACTTCCAAAATATCATCATGACGCTACACTAGCAGTAATTACTTTGCTTTTAAGGCTCCAACTTCCTGCATTTTTCCACAAAAAAACTACCCGGCAATAACCAGGTAGTTTCCCCAGCGGAGAAAAATTCCGCTTATTTTATTCATATTCAATCGTTGCCGGCGGCTTGCTCGTCACGTCGTACAGTACGCGGTTGACCTGCTTGACTTCGTTGACGATCCGCACGGAGATCTTCTGCAGAACATCCCATGGAATCTGGGCAAAGTCAGCGGTCATTCCGTCAATTGACGTAACGGCCCGGATGCAGACAGCATAGTCGTAAGTCCGGCCGTCGCCCATGACTCCGACGCTCCGCATCCCTGGCAAAGCAACAAAGTATTGCCAAATGCTTTCCTGCAAGCCTGCATTCTTGACTTCTTCCCGCAAGATCGCGTCCGCGTCCCGGACGATCCGCAGCTTCTCTTCAGTGATCTCCCCGATTACCCGGATAGCCAGGCCAGGACCTGGGAACGGCTGCCGCCATACCAAGTCGTGTGGCAGACCCAGCTTTTCACCCAAGACCCGGACTTCGTCCTTGAACAATTGCCGCAGCGGTTCAATCAGCTTGAACTGCATGTCTTCCGGCAAGCCCCCGACATTGTGGTGGCTCTTGATCGTGTGGGCCGTGTCGGTCCCTGATTCAATCACGTCAGTGTACAAGGTCCCTTGGACCAGGAACTTGGCGTCCTTGATCTTCTTGGCTTCATCGTTGAAGACCTGCACGAATTCGTTACCGATGATCTTCCGCTTCTTTTCTGGGTCGGTTACCCCAGCCAGCTTGGACATGAAGCGGTCCTTAGCATCAACTCTGACGATGTTCACGCCCAGCCCTTCTTTAAGAGCGGCCATAACTTCATCGCTTTCGTTCTTTCTAAGCAGGCCGTGGTCGACAAAAATCGCCGTCAACTGGCTGCCGATTGCCTTGTGCAAAAGGGTAGCCGTAACACTGGAATCAACCCCGCCGGAGATCCCCAGGATCACATTGGCGTCGCCAACTTCTTCTCTGATTGAGTCAACAGACAGCTTAATAAAGTCATCCATGGTCCAGTTGTCCTTGGCCCCGCAGACGTCAAAGGCAAAACGGCGCAAGATGTCCAGGCCGTATTCTGAGTTGCGGACTTCAGCGTGGAACTGGATTGCGTAGAACTTCCGGTCTGGGTCAGCCATGGAAGCGATCGGGCAGTTCTTGCTTGAAGCCAGAACTTCAAAGCCTTCTGGCACCTTGGTTACCAGGTCCCCGTGGCTCATCCAGACAACCTGCTTTTCTGGCAGGCCCTTGTAAAGCGGGCTGTCAGCCTCCTTGACTTCAATGTGGGCTGAGCCGTATTCAGCTTCCCCGGCCTTTTCAACCGTCCCGCCCAGCTTCTGGGTCATCAGTTGCATCCCGTAGCAGATACCCAAGATTGGAATCCCCAGTTCAAAAATTTCCGGGTCAACGTCCAGGGCGTTTTCATCGTAAACTGAGTTCGGGCCGCCGGAGAAGATGATCCCCTTAGGAGCGATCTTCTTCACTTCTTCTGCCGTAATCGTGTGCGGCAAAAGTTCTGAGTAGATGCCAAAGTCACGGATCCGGCGGGTAATCAATTGGTTGTACTGGCTGCCGAAGTCCAGGACGATGATCTTGTCAAAATTGCTTAAGTCGATTTTTGCCATTAGAAGTCGATGCCTCCGTAGTTAGGTGCGGCCTTGCTCATCATCACGTCGTGCGGGTGGGATTCACGCAGGCCGGCGTTTGAAATGCGGACGAATTGGGCGGTTTCAATCAGCTTGTCGATGTTTTCAGCCCCGCAGTAACCCATACCGGACCGCAGGCCCCCAAGGATCTGGTAAACAACGTTGCTTACCGTACCCTTGTAAGAAACAACAGCTTCGATGCCTTCTGGCACCAGCTTGTTGGCTTCGTTCACGCCGCCTTGGAAGTAGCGGTCGCTTGAGCCATGCTGCTGGGACATGGCGCCAACTGACCCCATCCCCCGGTAGGACTTAACCAGACGGCCGTCAGAACCTTGCTGCACGTCCCCTGGAGCTTCTTCAGTACCTGACAGCATGGAGCCCAGCATAACAGCGTTGCCGCCAGCAGCCAAAGCCTTAACCACGTCGCCTGAGTACTTGATCCCGCCATCAGCGATGATCGGCTTGCCAAATTCCCGGGCTACGTCAGCCGCATCGTAAATAGCAGTCAATTGCGGCACGCCGACACCGGCAACCACTCTGGTGGTGCAGATTGAGCCAGGCCCGATACCAACCTTGACTACGTCAACACCGGCTTCAAACAAGGCCCGGGTACCTTCAGCAGTAGCCACGTTGCCGGCAATCAAAGTGTTGTGCGGGAAGTGGTCGCGGATTTCCTTGATCTTGCGCAAAACGCCGGCTGAGTGACCGTGAGCCGTGTCGATAACGATCGCGTCAGCACCGGCTTCAAACAGGGCTTCTGCTCTTTCAAAAGTGTCGCTGGTCACGCCGACAGCAGCAGCTACCAAGAGCTTGCCATCCTTGTCAACAGCAGCGTGGGTGTCTTCGGCAGTTACCGGAGTGTTCTTAGCCAGACGGACTTCGTCAGCTTGCGCTTGAATTGAAAGGTTCTTGTGGACTACCCCAAGGCCGCCCATCTTGGCCATGGCTGCCGCCATTCTGCCTTCGGTCACCGTGTCCATCCCAGCGGAGATCAAAGGAATGTTCAGCTTCAAGTTTGGTGCCAGCTGGGTTGACAAGTCGACTTCGTTCGGCAGAACGTGACTTTCAGCTGGAATCAAGAGCACGTCGTCAAAAGTAATACCTTCTTTAGCAAATTTGGTTTCCCACAAAGACATGATTTTATCCTTTCAAACAATCGTTGATACTTTTTAATTAATCAACTTTACACGTTTTTCGCCGCCAGGTCAACAAAAAGCGAATTATTCACTATTTTTTTTAATCTTTTAGGATTTTTTGCGCCAGATTAGAAATTTTTTCGCCAAATCAGATTGAATTAATTCGGCTTTTGCTGTAACATTTAGCAATAACTTAACAAATGTTTCTACTTATATATCGCTGCAATGCGGGCAGCAGTCTCTACCCGGAGCCGTAAACTCCGGACTATAGGTATTAGGAGCATTGGCCCCTGGCCAAGCAGCTTCTTTTGCCTTACTTTTGGCAAAAGGAGCTTTTTCTGTTTACCGCTGTTTTTTGTTTTAAAAGGAGTCACATGGAACTTTTAGAAGAACGCATTAAGAAGGATGGCGTCGTTTTACCAGGCGACGTCTTGAAGGTCAACTCATTCTTGAACCACCAGATCGATCCCCAATTGATGATGACCCTGGGCCAGGAATTCGCCCGCCTCTTCAAGGATGCAGGCGTCACCCGGGTCCTTACCGCTGAAGCCAGCGGGATCGCTCCCGGCATCATGGCCGCCTACTGCCTGGGCGTGCCGATGGTCTTTGCCAGAAAGAAGAAGCCTTCAACCGTCACTGACGCCGTCTACACCGCGGAAGTCTTCTCCTACACCAAGCAAGTGACCAACACCATTTCTGTTGAAGCCAAGTTCCTTGATGCCAATGACCGCATCTTAGTCATCGATGACTTCCTGGCCAACGGCGAAGCAGCCAAGGGCCTGATCTCCCTGGCTGAACAAGCCGGCGCTGAAGTAGTCGGCGTGGGCGTTGTCGTGGAGAAGGCCTTCCAGGGCGGCCACGACTGGCTGGTTAACCATGGCTACCACCTGGAAGCTTTGGCCAGCATCAAGGAATTCGCCGACGGGCAAGTTATCTTCAATTAATCTTTGACAGTGGGAGTTATTTACTAAAAATGGATCAAACACAAGAACCTTCACAAGGCCGCTCTTTTGTCCTGGGCCTGCAGCACCTTTTGGCCATGTACTCCGGGGCCGTGGCGGTCCCGATCTTGATCGGCAATGCTCTGCACTTTAACTCAGAGCAATTGACCTACCTGGTCTCCATCGACATCTTCATGTGCGGCCTGGCCACCCTCTTGCAGCTATTGCGCAACCGCTACTTCGGGATCGGCCTGCCAGTCGTTTTAGGCTGCGCCATCCAGGCTGTTGCTCCTTTGGAAATGATCGGACAGAAGTACTCCATCGGCACCATGTACGGATCAATCATCGTGGCCGGGGTCTTCGTCTTCCTCATCGCCGGAGTCTTTTCCAAAATCAAAAAGCTCTTCCCGCCAGTTGTCACCGGGACCTTGATCACCACTATCGGCTTGACCTTGATCCCGGTCGGCATCCAGAACCTGGGCGGCGGGTCAGCCACTGCCAAGGACTTCGGTGACCCGAAGAACCTCCTGGTCGGCTGCGTCACCATCTTGGTGATCGTGGCTCTGCAAGCCTTCGCCAAGGGCTTCATCGCCTCAATCTCCATCTTGATCGGCCTCATCGTCGGCACTCTCCTGGCCGCCTGCCTGGGCATGGTTTCTTTGACCCCAGTTTCTGAAGCTGCCTGGCTGCACTTCCCGCAATTCTTCTACTTCGGCTTGCCAAAGTTTGAATGGTCATCCAGCTTGACTATGATGATCATCGCCCTGGTCTCCATGGTTGAATCAACCGGCGTCTTCTTCGCCTTAGGCGACCTCTTGGGCAAGGACATCACGGAAGATGACCTCAAGCGGGGCTACCGGGCTGAAGGGCTGGCCCAGATTTTCGGTGGTCTCTTCAACACCTTCCCTTACACCACATTCTCCCAGAACGTCGGCCTCCTGCAATTGTCCGGCATCCGGTCCAAGCGGCCGATTTACTGGGCAGCCGGCCTCTTGATGGCCATGGGCCTTCTGCCAAAAGTCGGTGCCCTGGTCACCATCATGCCAACGGCCGTTTTAGGCGGGGCCATGGTGGTCATGTTCTCCTCCATCGCCGTACAAGGGATCAAGATGCTGCTCAAGGTCGACTTCAGCGACAACCATAACCTCTTGATCGTGGCCATCTCCCTGGGCCTGGGCTTAGGCGTTTCCGTCTACCCAACCATCTTTCAGGCTCTGCCAAGTGAACTGCAGCTTTTCCTAGAAAACGGGATCGTCATCGCCTCAATCTCTTCCGTCCTTTTGAACTTGATCTTCAAGGGCAAAAAAGGACTGGACGAAAAATAACTTTTGCAATTAAACACAGATAAATCTCAGAAGCCTCCTTTACCATGAAGCGGGGCTTCTTTTTTGTCCTTAATCACTTGAAAGCAGGACGCGGCGCAAGTCGTCTAGCGCAATGACGTGTTCGCCAATCACCACCTTGTCTTCCGCGTAGCCCTGGACAAAGCCAACTATTTCCGCCCGGTCGGGCACGCTTTTCTGCCTTGTCTCTTTATTGATCATGGCCGTGTGGTCGCTTAGGAAAAAGCCCGCCCACTTCTTCATCCCCCGGTCTTGATAATGGGCGAAAAAATCCGTCACCCGCTGGTCAAACTCCTTACTCATAGGCGTTGCTCCCATTGTGGCCGCCGACCAAGCGGCTTCTGGCAATTGCCGTGGCCCCTGGCAAAAGGCTGGAGGCTCTGACGACACTGGCAAAACCATACTTCTTCCGTAATTTGTCAACCACCTGATCCCGCTTCTGCTGCTTGATCTGCTCGGCTGGCGGCAGGAAGAAGGTCAGCTGCTGGCAGCCGGCTGGCGCTAAATTGCTGTAGGTCACTCCCAGCCGTCTGACCGCCTGCCCCCGCCACTTTCTTCTGAAAAGGGCCCTGAGCTTGGCCACCAAATCGCTGGAGATATCAGTCGGCGTGATCTTCTCTTGAATGCTGAAGCCAGCTGGATCTGCCTCGTAGTCAGCGTAACCGACATAAAGGCTGACCCGGCCAGCCAACAAATGCTGGGCCCGGATTCTGGCCGCGACCTGGTCGCCGATTTCCTGAATAACGATCTCAATTTCCTGCTGGTCTTCATAGTCCCGGCTTAAGATTTGGGAGTTTCCGTAGCTTTTGCTTTTGGGCCGGTACTTCTGCTTGATGATGCTCCGGTCCACTCCCCAGCTCATGGCAAAAAGCTGATCGCCGATCACTCCGAACTCCTTCTTCAAAATAGCCGGATCGCTGTGGGCCAGGCCATACATGTTGTTGATCCCCAGCCGGCGTAGGCGGTTGGCCGTCTTGACATTGATCCCCCAAACGTCTTCCAGCTTGGGAATCTTCCAGATAGTATCGGGCACGTCAATATAGTGCCAGCAGGCAATCATCGAAGTCCGGTGCTTGGCGGAAATGTCCATGGCCAGTTTGGCCAAAAGGGGGGTCTCCCCAATCCCGCAAGTCGTGTACAGGCCCAGGCTGTCGTGAATATCTTTTTGGATCTTCCGGGCCACCAGATAAGGGTCATCCCCAAACAAGTGCCAGGACTCAGTCATATCGATCATGCTTTCATCGATCGAATAGACATGGATATCCTCATCTGCCGCGTACTTGCGGAAAATCTGCAAAACCTCCATGCTGCGCTTGATGTAAAGATTCATATGCGGCTCAACCAGCATTAGGTCCGGGGCCTGGTCTTTAGGCGGCAAGTCTCTGGCCCGCATGACATTGCTCAGGCCGTACTTTTTCTTGGCCAAAGGCGAGGCAGCCATAATCAAGCCTGACCCCCAGTCAGTCCCCACCTGCTGGGACACGACGGCTAAAGCGACTTCCATTGGGTTCAGGCCCAGGCGCAGGGCCTCGCAGGAGGCATAGAAAGATTTGTTGTCGATCATGAAAATAACCCGGTGGGGCTCATAGCGGTAATCGTACATCAAAATCCACTTCTTTCTTGAACATTTGTTCTAATAAATTATATCGAACTTTCGTTCTAAAAAGTAGGCAAACAGAAAATAAAAGCAAAAATAAAAAGAGGCCTCAGCCTCTTTTTACAAAATTCAGTTTAATAGTCGCCGTTCATGATCGTGTTCTTAACGATCACGTAGTCGACCCGCTTGATTGATTCCAGGTCCCGGCCACCGGCGTAAGAGATGGAAGACTGCAGGTCTTCCTTCATTTCTTCCAAGGTGTCAGCGATGCTGCCCCGGTAAGGGACCAGCATCTGCTTGCCTTCAACGTTGCGGTAGGCGCCCTTTTGCACTTCACTGGCTGAACCCCAGTATTGCTTGTAAGTCTTGCCGTCGATCTTGATCACGTTGCCCGGGGACTCTTCATGCCCGGCCAGCATTGACCCGATCATGACCATGCTGGCCCCGAAGCGAACAGACTTGGCGATGTCACCGTTGTGGCGGATCCCCCCGTCAGCGATCAAAGGCTTTCTGGCCACCTTGCTGCACATTCTGAGGGCAGCCAGCTGCCAGCCGCCAGTCCCGAAACCGGTCTTGAGCTTGGTGATGCAGGCCTTGCCCGGGCCAACCCCCACCTTGGTAGCGTCCGCGCCGGCATTTTCCAGTTCCCGGACGGCTTCCGGCGTTGCCACGTTGCCGGCCGTCAAGAAGGTGTCCGGCATTTTTTCCTTAATGTACTTGATCATGTCGATCACGTAGACTGAGTGCCCGTGGGCCACGTCGATCGTGGTGTATTCCGGGATCAAGTCCTTTTCCACCAATTCGTCGATGAAGTCATATTCATCGTCTTTGATGCCGACGGAAATCGATGCAAAAAGTCCCTTCTCATGCATCATCTTGATGAAGTCGGCCCGCTTTTCGGGCTGGAAGCGGTGCATGACATAGTAATAGCCATTTTGGGCCAGCCAGACCGCCAGCTTTTCGTCAATGACGCTTTCCATATTGGCGGGAACGACTGGGATCTTGAAAGTTCGGTTTCCAAACTTGACGCTCGTAGCACATTCCTTCCGGCTCTTCACGATGGCCTTGTTAGGCACCAGTTGGATATCATCATAGTCAAACGCTTCCATGCTGAAATAATTGCTCATTTTTTGCCAGCTCCTTTTTAAAGTACCTTTGATACTTTACTGACATTTCCCATAAAAGTCAAGGCTTATTCGAACCATTCACGAACTTTTCGAAAACATTATTCGGATTTCCTGTTGACTAATTGCCCGGTAAATGCTAACCTTTCTAACGTAAGTTCTACGAAATATTCTTTGAGGTGAAAAAATGACATCAATCGCAGTTGTCGGCAGCCAATGGGGCGACGAAGGCAAGGGTAAGATTACAGACTTTTTAGGAACGACGGCAGACCTGTCAGTT
This sequence comes from Lactobacillus leichmannii, assembly GCF_024701915.1. Classification (NCBI taxonomy): domain Bacteria; kingdom Bacillati; phylum Bacillota; class Bacilli; order Lactobacillales; family Lactobacillaceae; genus Lactobacillus; species Lactobacillus leichmannii. The sequence goes on from NZ_QOCY01000011.1 coordinate 8,178, forward strand.
CGCGCTAACGGCGGTAACAACGCTGGCCACACGATCGACTTTGACGGCAAGGAATTCAAGATGCGCTTGATTCCATCTGGGATCTTCGCGGCTAAATTGGGCGCCGTGATCGGCAACGGGGTGGTTATCAACCCTAAAGTCCTCCTGGGCGAACTGGACAACTTGGAAAAGAGCGGGATCGACACAAGCAACTTGAAGATCTCCAACCGCGCTCACGTCATCATGCCTTACCACGTAATGCAAGACACTTATGAAGAAGAAGCCAAGGGCAACCTGAAGGTCGGCACCACCAAGAACGGGATCGGGCCAACTTACATGGACAAGGCTTCCAGAATCGGCATCCGGGTCTGCGACCTGATCGATCCGGAAACTTTTGCGGAAAAGCTCCGCTTCAACCTGAAAAGCAAGAACGCCCTCTTCACCAAGGTTTACGGCAAGCCAGCCATGGACTTTGACGAAATCTACAACAAGTACGTTGAATACGGCAAGCGGATCGCCAAGTACGTTTGTGACACTTCCCTCTACGTCAACGACGCCCTGGACAGGGACGAAAAGGTCCTCTTTGAAGGTGCCCAAGGGATCATGCTGGACATCGACCAGGGTACCTACCCATTCGTAAGTTCTTCTAACTCAGTTTCCGGCGGGATCGCTTCCGGCAGCGGGATCGGGGCTAACCAGATCAAGACTGTCCTGGGCATCTGCAAGGCCTACACTACCAGAGTTGGTGCCGGCCCATTCCCAACTGAACTGCACGATGAAACCGGCGACAAGATCCGGGACATCGCCCACGAATACGGTACTGTTACTGGCCGTCCGCGCCGGGTTGGCTGGTTTGACTCAGTTGCCCTCCGTCACGCCAAGCGCGTAGCCGGGATCAACGCCTTGAGCTTAAACCTGCTGGACGTCTTCAGCGGCTTTGACAAGATCAAGATCTGCGTGGCCTACGACTTAAACGGCAAGCAAATTGACTACTACCCAGCCAGCTTGAAGGAAGTTGAAGCCTGCCAGCCAGTTTACGAAGAACTGCCAGCCTGGGAAGAAGACATCACCGGCGCCAAGAGCTGGGAAGACCTGCCAGAAAAGGCCCAGGCTTTCGTCAAGCGGATCAGTGAAATCACTGGCATCCCTGTCGTGACTGTTTCTGTCGGCCCAGACCGGGAACAAACCATCGTTTTGCAAGACCCATGGACTCTGTAAGACGGTAAAAAATATCAACACAAAAACCGTTTCGCCTGGCGAAACGGTTTTTCTTGTCTTTATATTTTCTCCTGCTGTTTGCTACTTGACCGACAAAATGGTCACTTCATAGTCCCCCATTGGGGCTTCAACCGTCACCCGGTCTCCGGCCTTATGCTTCATCAAAGCGTGGCCCAAAGGCGAGTCAAAGGGCAGTTTTCCGTCCCCTACGGCCTCTTCCATCCGGCCGACGATCCGGTATTCTTCGACCTCCTGGTCGTCTTCATAGCGGATTTCCACCTGCTTGCCGAGGTTGACCTTACCGTCGTTGACCGTTTCGATGACTTCCGCGTATTTCAGCTGCTTGTTCAAGTAGCGGACCCGGCTGTCCAGGTGGCGGAGTTCCCTTTTAGCGGTTGAATATTCAGTATTTTCGGACAAGTCGCCCAAGGCACGAGCCTCCTTCAGGTTCTGCACCCGGCGGGGCCGGTCAGCCTTCAAGGCCGCGATCTCGTCTTCAATCTGCTTGTAGCCCTCGGGAGTCATTTTCTGATAATATACCATACTTACCAGTCGCCTTTCACTTCGATTTTTAAATCATTATAGCCCGCCCAGGTCTTTTTGCCAAAGATTTTATTTAGCAGTCAAAAAAGCCGAGTGCTAATTACGCCATTTTTCCTAAAAGGGACTATAATATAGTTGTCGGGAAAGAAAGCGGCTCCGCCGCTTCTCTCCCCGCCTCTATTTGTAAAAAGCAATTTGCATAATTTGGTGAAGGGAAGTTTTAGATTATGACTAATGATTTAATGAACCGTTACAACGACTTGTTCGATCACATGGGCGACTGGCTCGACAAATTGGACAGCCACGCTTTCAGAAACATTTTGCAATCAGACGTTGCTGAAGATGAGCACGAATACACCGTCAAGATCGACGTGCCGGGGATGAGCAAGGATGACATCCACCTCTCCTACACTGACGGGATTTTGACGATTTCCGCCCACCGTAGCACTTTCAAGGATGACAGCGACAAGAAGAAGAACCTCTTGCGCCAGGAACGCAGCGAAGGGTCAGTTTCCAGAAGCTTCAGCCTGCCGAACGTTGACAAGAAAGGCATTAGCGCCAAGCTTGACGGGGGCGTTTTGACGGTTACCCTGCCAAAGGTAGCTCCAGAAGAAAACGCAGACACGATTACTATCGAATAAGCACAGAGTGCTTAGAGAAGCCCGCTAGGGCTTCTTTTTTTGCCCTCTTTAGCGTAAGATTATTCTATAATCATCTATTGCTAAGGGAGATTTTTCATGTCACACGAATTAAGCCCCCAGCTGCTGGAATCCTTCAGCCGGGACTTCAACGCTGATCCTAAAAATCAAGTAATTTCTCGGGCCGCCAGACGCAGCGGCCTCTTGGACGCCGCCTACAACCCGGCCGTCAGCCAGCGGCTGAACCGGACTTTTTCCATCGAGCTGGACACTGACAATGTCACCAACCAGCAGCAATCCGGCCGCTGCTGGCTCTTTTCAACCTTGAACGTGGTCCGGCACAATTTTGGCAAGGCCAACAAGGCTAAGAACTTCACCTTCTCCCAGAGCTACAACTTTTTCTGGGACAAGATTGAACGGGCCAACTACTTCTACGACCGGATCATTGCGACGGCTGACCGGCCTTTGACTGACCGGACAGTCCGCGGCTACTTTGACTGGTGCCAGACCGATGGCGGCCAGTGGCACATGGCGGCTTCCCTCATCGCCAAATACGGGGTAGTGCCAGCTTACGCCATGCCGGAAAGCTTCAACAGCAACCACAGCCAGGCTTTGGACATGGTTTTGGCCGACAAGGAAAGAAAAGACGCCTTGACCCTGCGCCGGCTGGCGCAAGCAGGCGACCAGGAAAAGTTGGAGGCGGCCCGGACCGACTTTTTAAGCCAGATCTACCGGATCATGGCTACGGCCTTGGGTGAACCGCCGAAGACTTTTGACCTAGAATTCAGAGACGACGACAAGAACTACCACTTGGACAAGGGCTTGACTCCGGTCCAGTTCTACAAAAAGTACTGCGCGACCGACCTGGACGACTATGTGGTTTTGGCTAATGCCCCAGACCATGAAATGAACCGGGTCTTGCACCTGGGCTTTGAAGACAACATTAAGGGCGGCTACCCTAACCTCTTCATCAACGTGCCGATGGAATATCTGGAAGACGCGGCGATTGCCCAGCTGAAGGACGGGGAAGCTGTTTGGTTCGGCAATGATGTTGGCCGGCAGATGGACCGCAAGACCGGCTTCATGGACCTGGATCTCTACCAGCTGGACCAGCTTTTGGACATCGACAGCCACTTGTCCAAGGCTGACCGCCTAGCTACCGGGATCGGGGAATCTTCCCACGACATGGCACTGGTTGGAGTTGACGTGGACGGCGGGCAAGTCCGGCAATGGAAGGTGGAAAACTCATGGGGCGACAAGTCCGGGGAAAAGGGCTACTTCACCATGAGCGCGGACTGGTTCAGAGAATACACCTACGAGGTCGCCGTGCAAAAGAAGCACGTGCCGGCTGAAATCCTGGACCTGCTCAAGAACCATCCGATCGAACTTGATCCTTGGGATTCCTTAATTTAAGCAGGTATGTTAACATTGACTTATTAATATTAAAACAAAAGGAGAAAAAAATATGAGTCATGAATTAACTCTGCAGGAATTGGCGGAATTCAGCGCAAATTTCAATGCTGACCCGAAGAACCAAGTCATCGCCCGCGCTGCCGCCAGAAGCGGTGTTCTGGAAGCTTCCTACAATGAACGCGTGGCTGGCCGCCTGACCCGGGTCTTTTCAACTGAATTGCCAACGGACAACGTCACCAACCAAAAGCAGTCCGGCCGCTGCTGGCTTTTCTCAACCTTGAACGTCTTGCGCCACGACTTCGGCGCCAAGCATAAGGCCAAGAACTTTACCCTGTCCCAAAGCTACAACTTCTTCTGGGACAAGCTGGAAAGAGCCAACCTTTTCTATGAAAAAGTGATCGAAACCGCTGATAAACCATTAGACGACCGGGAAGTCCGCAGCTACTTCGACTTCGCCGGCCACGACGGCGGCCAATGGCACATGGCCATCTCTTTGGTCAAGAAGTATGGTGTCGTGCCAAGCTACGTTATGCCTGAAAGCTTCAACACTTCCGCTACTAACGGTTTGGCCAGCGCCCTGGCTGACAAGGAAAGAAAAGACGCCCTGGCCTTGCGCCGCCTGGCTCAAGCAGGTGACCAGGAAGGGCTGGAAAAGGCCCGCAAGACCTTCTTAAACGAAATCTACCGGATGGTTGCCATCGCCGTTGGTGAACCGCCAAAGACTTTTGACCTGGAATACAGAGACGACGACAAGAACTACCACCTGGAAAAGAACTTGACCCCAGTCTCCTTCTTCAACAAGTACTTTGACGTCGACCTGGACGACTACGTGGTCTTGACCAACGCCCCAGACCACGAATACGGCAAGCTCTACCACCTGGGCGCTGAAGACAACGTTGAGGGCGGCAGCCCGATCCTCTTCTTGAACGTGCCGATGGAATACCTGGAGCAAGCCGCTGTTGCCCAATTAAAGGACGGGGAAGCTGTCTGGTTCGGCAACGACGTCCTGCGGCAAATGGACCGCAAGACCGGCTACCTGGACACTGACCTCTACAAGCTGGAAGACCTCTTTGACGTTGACCTTAGCCTGTCCAAGGCTGACCGCCTGGCTACCGGCGCTGGTGAAGTTTCCCACGCCATGACCCTAGTCGGGGTTGATGAAGATAAGGGCGACATCCGCCAATGGAAGGTGGAAAACTCCTGGGGCGACAAGTCCGGGGAAAAGGGCTTCTTCGTCATGAGCCACAACTGGTTCAAGGAATACGTCTACGAAGTCGTTGTCCACAAGAAATACTTGACCAAGGACCAGCAAGAGTTGCTCTCTTCAACTCCTGTTGAACTTGCTCCTTGGGACTCATTAGCCTAATGGGTACGCTGATTATCGTCGGCTTGATCTCGCTCGTCATGCTGGGCCTGGTCATCGCCGCCCTTCACCGGGATTAAGCACGAAAAAACCGCTCAGTTCTCTAACAGAACTTGAGCGGTTTTTACTTTGGACTTAATCCTTGCTCTTAAACTGGTCGCCGGCTAAAGTCCGGTAGAACTCAGCGTGAGCCGCGTTATAGTAAGGCACCAGCCAGAGGAAGCCGATCCCCAAGGACAGGCCGGCCAGAATGTTCCAGCCGATAAAGCTCAATTCGAAGAACGAAAAATAGACGAAACACAAAAAAGAGAGCTCGCTGGAGCTCTCTTTCTTTCTACTCTAAGTCAAGTGTTATCAACGATTTTAGGTAATTTTATTTTGAAATAAGAGCTCGATCGGGAAATGA
>NZ_QOCY01000012.1:0-15617 GCF_024701915.1 Lactobacillus leichmannii
GGAATTGGCAGACGCGTCAGACTCAAAATCTGGTGTCCATTACGGACGTATCGGTTCGACCCCGATCACCGCTATCGCTTGAGACGACTTCCTCTTGGGAGTCGTTTTTCTTTTATCTTTATCTTTTTCCCTGCAGCAAATATCTTTTATTCTTTGGATTTTGGTAAAGAAATTTGCACCTCTTTTGCCGATTCTCTATAATGTCTTTTAGTATGGAGGTAATGAAAGCACATGAATATCGGTTTGTTTACAGACACCTACTTCCCGCAAAACAGCGGGGTAGCGACGTCGATCAAAACCCTTAAAGAAGCTTTGGAGGCCCAGGGTCACAATGTCTTCATCTTCACGACAACTGATCCTAACGTCGACAAGGACACGGTTGAAGCCAACATCTTCCGCTTCAGCTCCGTGCCCTTCATTGGCTTCTCTGAGCGGCGGATTGCTTTCCGGGGCCTGTTTGAGGCGGTCAAGGTGGCCAAGGAGGTCAACCTGGACATCGTCCACACCCAGACCGAATTTTCCATGGGCTTAATTGGCAAGTACGTGGCCCGGCAATTGGGCATCCCGGCTATCCACACCTACCACACCATGTACGAAGACTACCTGCACTATGTCTTAAACGGCCACTTGCTCCGGCCAGTTCATGTCCAGCAGTTCACCAAGAGCTACTTGAAGAATATGGACGGGGTCATCGCGCCCAGCCAGCGGGTAGCGGCTTTATTGGCCCGCTACGGGGTGGAGATCCCCATGCGGGTGATTCCTACCGGGGTTGACCTGGACGCCATCAGTGGCCCGGAAAAGGCGAATCTGCGGGAAAAACTGGGGATTGCCCCGGATGCCCAGGTGATCATCACCCTGGGCCGGGTAGCCGCGGAAAAGAAGATTGACCGCATCCTCCGGGTCATGCCAGACCTGTTGACCGAATTCCCTAAGCTGGTCTTTGTTATCGCCGGCGACGGCCCGGACGCGGATGTCTTAAAAGAGCAGGTTGAGCGCCTGACTTTGGAAGACCATGTGATTTTTGCCGGCAATATTCCCCATGACCAGGTCGCCAGCTACTATAAGATGGCCGACTTCTTCGTCTCAGCCAGCGACACGGAAACCCAGGGGCTGACTTATATCGAAGCCCTAGGCAGCGGACGCAAGTGCGTGGTTTACAAGACCGACTACACCGACCAGGTCTTCAATGACCCGGCTTACGGCTTGACTTTTGAAAGCCTGCGGCAGATGAAGGAAGAAATCGCGGCTTACTTGCGGCAGGGCCGGCAGGAGATTCCGCCCCAGCTCTTGGCAAAAAAGCTGGAAGAAATTTCCGCCAGCCACTTTGCCAGCGAGGTCTGCAAGTTTTACCAGTACGCGATTGACAACTATCAAGTGAAAAAAGAGGACAGCAATGATTAGAATCAACATGTTTTCCCAGGCGGACTCAGTTGCCGGCCAAGGGGTCGGGGCAGCCTACCTGGAACTGATTCGGCTTCTCAGGACCCACCTGGTCGATGATTTCTACGTGACCATCAACAAGTACGGCAGAAGCGACTTGACCCACTACCACACCATCAACCCGACCTACTTCGCCAACAGCTTTTCACCAGCCAGAGGCCGCAAGATCGGCTATGTCCACTTTTTGCCAGATACCCTGGAAGGGTCAATCAAATTGCCAGGGGTGGCTAAAAAGGTCTTCTACCAGTACGTGATCGACTTTTACAAGCGGATGGACCAGATCGTGGTCGTCAACCCGATCTTCATCGACAAGCTGACTGAATACGGCCTGGACAGAAACAAGATCCGCTACATTCCGAACTTCGTGGCCAAGAGTGAGTTCTATGAACAGACTCAGGCCAAAAAGAACGCCACCCGGCAGGAATTAGGCATCCCGCAGGACAAGTTCGTTGTCTTTGGCGACGGGCAGGTCCAGGCCAGAAAAGGGGTCGACGACTTCGCCAAGTTGGCGGAAGCCAACCCCGACTACCAGTTTATCTGGGCAGGCGGCTTTTCTTTCGGCAAGATCACGGACGGCTATGACCACTTCAAGCAGCTGGTGGAGAACCCGCCCAAGAACCTGACCTTTACCGGCATCATCGACCGGGAAAAGCTGGTTGACTACTTGAACATGGCCGACCTCTTCCTCTTGCCGTCCTTTGACGAACTCTTCCCGATGTCAGTTCTGGAAGCCTTCAGCTGCGGGACCCCGGTCTTGCTCAGAGACCTGGACCTCTACCGGGCGATCATTGACGGTTACTACCTGGCCGGCAAGGACTCTGCTGAAATGAACGAACAGCTCCGCTTCGCGGCTACCCATCCGGAAGTCCTGGCCCGCCAGCAGGAGCTTTCCCGCAAGGCCAGCCAGCAGTATTCTGAAGACCACCTGGCTGAAATCTGGCGGGACTTCTACCAGGAGCAGTACCAGCTGGGCCGGGAATTGGGGCAGATCAGCTATGAATAAGAAAAATCTGTGGGGAGTCCTGATCGTCTTATTGATCAGCTCCCTTGTTTTGTACTTTGACCTCCGGGCCACGCCAATGGCGACTTTAAAGGCGGCAGCCGGGCAGATTATTCCCTGGCGCCTGGTCCTGGTCTTTTTGGCCATGGCCTTGTCCTATGTCTGTGAGGCCTTGATCCTCCATCTTTTGGCCAAAAGGCCGGGGACAGCCAAGCGGAGCTTCTGGTCTTATCTGCGGATTCCGCTCATCCAGGCCCTTTTCAATGGGATCACCCCGATGGCCACCGGCGGGCAGCCGTCGCAATTGGCGGCCATGGTGGAAATGGGCATGGCCGGCGGCCGGGCAACTTCGATTTTGATGATGAAGTTCATCTGCTACCAGCTGGTTGTTTTATTTGCCTATTTGACGGCCTTTATCTTTGGCTTTCACTTTGTGGCCGGCAAGTTCTCGGCTTTAGCCATCTTTATTTTCCTGGGCTTTGCCCTCCACGTCTTCTCCATCATCCTGCTCCTGTTAGCCATGTTTGCCCATAACTGGACGGTTAAGGCTGTTAAAAAGGTCATGAAGCTGTTGGGGCGGATTTTTGGCCAGGAAAGGGCCCAAGCTTGGGAGAAGTCGACCCTGGAGCAAGTGGAAAGCTTCTACAAGGAAAGCCAGGCCCTTAAGGCTGAGAAGAAAAAGCTCTGGGGCGTGGTTCTCTTGACGGTCGGACAGCTCCTGTGCTACTACTCGGCTCCTTACCTGACCTTGCGGGCCTTGGGTCAACCAGTTTACTATGGTCAAGTGACCTTGATGACGATCTTGATCATCATGTTCATGGCCGTGATTCCTTTGCCTGGGGCCAGTGGCGGGGCGGAATTCAGCTTCCAGACCCTCTTTGCCAGCTTCATCAGCCGGCCGGGGGTAGTCGTTTTGGCCATGTTCTTGTGGCGGTTCGCGACCTACTTCTTCGGCATGATTCTCGGCATCTTTGGCTGGTCCTTCAAGCCGGCTAAGTTGCGGGACTGATTTTTTGAGGTGAAAGAAATGCAGAAAATCAAGGCCTTTGGGACCTGGCTGCGGACGTCGAAGAACGGATTCTTTACTCTGGCGGTCTTCGGCTACTGGCTCAAGTGTTACCTAATATATCTGACCAAGTTTACCCTGGGGGCGACGGGCCCGTTGCAGGGCTTCCTCTTGCTCATCAACCCTATTCCGTCGGGGATGCTGATCCTGGGTCTGGGGATGCTGATGAAGGGGCGCAAGTCCTACTGGACCATGCTTGTCCTGGACTTCCTCCTGGCTACCTGGCTTTTCGCCAACATCCTTTACTACCGGGAATTCTCCAACTTCCTCTCTTTTTCCCTGCTGCAGAATTCGGGCAGCGCTTCGGAGAATTTGGGCAAAAGCATTGCCGGCATCCTCAAGGGCAGCGACTTTTTAGCCTTTGCTGACCCCTTGATCCTGCTGGGGCTTTTGCTGGGGAAGTTTTTCAAAATGGACCTCTACGCCCAGTCCTGGAAAAGGAAGGTCGCCATTGAACTGACGGCCCTGCTCTTGATGGGGGGCAACCTCCTCTTGTCCCAAAAGGACCGGTCAGGCCTGCTCACGCGGACTTTTGACAACAACTACATCGTCAAGTATTTAGGGATCAACGAATATGCCCTTTATGACGGGATCAAGACGGCTCAGACCAACGCCCAGATGGCTAATGCCAAGGTGTCGGATTTGAGTTCTGTTAAAAAGTACCTCAAGGCAAACTACGTCCAGCCAAATTCAGCTTATACGGGTGTAGCCAAGGGGAAAAACGTCATCGTTATCCACCTGGAAAGCTTCCAGCAGTTTTTGATCGGCTACAAGTGGAAGGGCAAGGAAGTCACGCCTAACTTGAACAAGATCTACCATTCCAAGCACACTCTGGCTTTTGACAACTTCTTCAACCAGGTGGGGCAGGGGAAGACCTCTGACGCGGAACTGATGCTGGAAAACTCCCTCTTCGGGGTCCAGTCGGGGTCAGCCATGTCGACTTACGGGACCAGCAATACTTTTGAATCCATGCCGGCTATTTTGAAGCAAAAAGGCGGCTATACTTCCGCCGTTATGCACGGGGGGACGGGGTCCTTCTGGAACCGGAACAATGCCTACAAGTCTTTTGGCTATGATTATTTCGCTTCTTTGAACTACTACCAGTACCAAAACAGCTGGTACCTGGGCTACGGTTTAAAGGACAAGATCTTTTTCCAGCAGTCGGCCAAGTACATCTCTGAACTGCCCCAGCCTTTTTACTTGAAGATGATCACGGTCACCAACCACTATCCATATACCTTGGACAAGCAGAACCAGTCGATCAAGAAGACCACGACCGGGGACAACACGGTTGACGGCTACGTGCAGACGGCCCACTACCTGGACCAGGCGATCGGCGAATTCATGACATGGCTGAAGAAGACTGGTCTGGACAAAAAGACCCTCCTGGTCTTCTACGGGGACCACTACGGGATTTCCAACAACCACAACGAGGCCATGGCCCAGCTGACCGGGAAGAAAAATTACGGGGAGTTTGACGACCAGCAGCAGCAAAGAGTGCCGCTCATGTTTTATTCAAGCAACTTAAAAGGCGGCATTAAGCATACCTACGGCGGGGAAATCGACGTGATGCCGACCCTGTTGAACCTGCTGGGGATCAAGAGCAAGGACTTGATTTTGTTTGGCCATGACCTGTTAAGTAAAAAGAACCCGCAAGTGGTGGCCCAGCGGAATGGGAACTTTATTACCCCGACCTACACCAAGGTGGGGAGCAGCTACTATTACACCAAGACGGGCAAGAAGGTCACCGGCGCCAAGGAAAAGAAGGCCTGCCGCTTGATCGCCAACCAGGTTTTGACCCAGCTGACCCTGTCTGACCGGGTCGTGATCGGGAACCTGCTCCGCTTCTACCACCCCTCCTGGTTTACTCCGGTCAAGACCAGTGACTATGACTACAATAAGACTGACTCTTTAAAGAAGCTGGCAGAAGCCGGTAAGAGCAAGACCAGCTTAAAGAGCCAGCTGGGCAAGAAGGACGTAAGCAGTCTTTATAAAACTGACGCGCCCGAACTGAAAAAAACTAAGACAAAGTAAGTCTATCTATGATATAATAGTAAGGTAATTGTAGAATAAATTGGAGGCAGTGCATTGTACAACTTTATTATGACGCTGTTGATCATTGTTTCAGTGCTGATCATTATTGCGACAATGATGCAACCACAGAAGCAGCAAGATGCCTTGAACGCTTTGTCAGGCGGCGCCGTCTTTAGCGGCCAGACCAAGAAGCGGGGCTTTGAAGCCTTTATGGAAAAAGTGACGTCAGTTCTACTGGTATTGTTCTTTGCTTTTTCGATTATTTTGGCAATCCTGTCTTCTAAATAATCATTAACCTCCCGATCACTTGCTTGATGGGAGGTTTTTTTAACGAAAATACAGATGGAGAAAATAATGGCGCAAAACGAGACTGTATTGGCGGGCGTGTTGGAGATCTTCCGGCACAACCCGCAAAAGCAATTCAGCGTTGACCAGATCGAGCGGCAGGCCCGCCGGGACCGTTTGGGCAACTTTACCGACCTGGTCAAGGCCCTGGCCTACCTGGAGCAGAAAAAGCAGATCATCACTGACGGCAACGGCCGCTACCAGCTGGCCCAGGAAAATACTGAAGTCGAAGGGGTCTTCCGGGCCAACGACAAGGGCTTTGGCTTTGTCCGCTTAGATGATGAAGAAGCCGATGACGTGTTCATCAACTCTGACGCTACCAAGCTGGCTTTGGACGGGGACCGGGTCAAGGTCAAGATCACGGCCGGCGGCAACCCTTGGAACGGGAAGGGGCCGGAAGGGCAGGTTGAAGAAATACTGGAGCGCGGGGCCAGCAGCATTGTCGGCGAATACACCCCTTTGGAAGACCTGCAGGCCAAGATCAGCCACTTTGCCGGCTACGTGATTTCGACCAACAAGAAGTTCAAGAAGTACCGGGTCTATGTATCTGAAAACGGCTTGATCCCACAAATGGGGGACATGGTCAAGGTATCTCTGAAGACCTATCCGACCGAAGACTTGCCAGACCAGATGACCGGGGCAGTTGTCGAAATTATCGGTAACAAGAACGACCCGGGCGTGGACATCATGTCCATCGTAGCGGAACACGACATCCGGACTGAATGGCCAGAAGACGCCTTAGAGCAGGCCAATGCCATCCCAGACCACGTAACTGAAGAAGAGAGGCATGAAGCAGGCCGGCGGGACATCACCGACCAGCCAGCCGTCACGATCGACGGGGATGACTCCAAGGACTTTGACGACGCGGTCGTTTTGTGGAAGCTGGACAACGGCAACTACCACCTGGGCGTCCACATAGCTGACGTGGCCCACTATGTTAAAGAAGGAACGCCTTTGGACCGGGAAGCTTTTGCCCGGGGCAACAGTACCTACTTGGTCGACCGGGTTATTCCAATGCTGCCGTTCAGACTGTCCAACGGGATCTGTTCCTTGAACGAAGGCGTTGACCGTTTGGTTCTGTCCTGTGACATGGAAATCACCCCGGAAGGTGAGCGGGTATCTTACGACATCTACCCGGCCTTGATGCGGTCCCACGGCCGTTTGACCTACAACAAGGTCAACCAGGCCTTGCGCGCTGACGTGCCGGACAGCGACTTGGAAGACAAGTATGTTAAGGTGCGGCCAATGCTCAAGGACATGGCAGCTCTGCATGAAGCCCTGTACAACAAGCGCCACGCCCGGGGGGCCATCGACTTTGAAGAACCGGAAGCCAAGATCATCGTGGATGAGAAGGGCAAGCCGGTGGACATCGTCCTGCACAGCCGTGGGACAGCCGAAAAGATGATCGAATCCTTCATGCTTTTGGCCAATGAAACTGTGGCAGAAGCCTACTACAGAAAAAAGGTGCCTTTCCTTTACCGGGTGCACGAAACGCCAGAAGCTGACCGGATCACCAGATTTTTTGAATTCTGCAGTGCCTTCGGCTTGAACGTCAAGGCAGATCCAAACGACATCGAGCCGCTGGACTTGCAGAAGGTGGTTACCAAGACTTTGGGCACGCCGGAAGAAGCGGTTCTCCAGATGATGCTGCTGCGGAGCTTGAAGCAGGCCCACTACTCAGAAGATCCGCTGGGCCACTTCGGGATCGCGGCCAAGTACTACACCCACTTTACTTCCCCAATCCGCCGGTATTCAGACACCATGGCCCACCGGATGATCCACGCCTACCTGGAAGAAGGAATGGGGGATGAGGTCAAGGAGCACTTTAAGGAAGAACTGCCGGAAGTAGCTGATCAGACTTCAATGCAAGAGCGGCGGTCAATCGATACGGAACGGGCAACCAACGACTTGAAGATGACCGAATACATGGCTGACCAGGTCGGCAACAAGTTTGAAGCGGTTATTTCATCAGTAACCAGCTTTGGGATGTTCGTGCAGTTGGAGAACACGGTGGAAGGTTTGATCCACATCTCCAACTTGAAGGACGACTACTACTCATACGATGAAAAGACCATGACATTGACCGGCCGGGCAACCCACAAGAAGTATAAGGTTGGGATGCCGATCAAGGTTGTCTTGACCAATGCGAATGTTGAGCAGCACCAGCTGGACTTTGAAGTTTACGATCCAGATGCCAAAAAGCGGCCCCACAATGACCGCGGGATGGGCAGAAGAAGCGGGGACCGGAACTTCAAGGGCCGGAGCAATTACGGCGGCCGCGACAAGAGCGGTGACCGGCGCCACAAGCCAAGCCGCAACAACCGCGGCCAGCGGCTGGGGCAAAGTGAAAGAGGCAACCGCCGGCGGCCAAACCGTTAATATGTAAGCGGGAGGATTTTTTATGAAACAAAAAGCCAAGGATGAAAATGTCCTCGCGCAGAATCGGCAAGCCCGGCATGATTATTTCATCAAGGATACTTATGAAGCCGGGATTGCTTTGACGGGGACGGAGATCAAGTCAGTCAGAGCCCGGCACGTGACCTTGCGTGACGGCTACGTGCAGATCATCAACGGGTCGGCCTTCCTGGAAAATGTTCATATCGATGAATATAAGGAAGGCAACCGCTACAACCATGACCCGCTGAGAAGCCGCAGACTGCTTTTGCACAAGAAGGAAATCGCCAAACTGGCCGAGGTGAAGGCCCAAAAGGGGATGACCATCGTGCCGCTCAAGGTCTACTTGAAGCACGGCTTTGCCAAGGTTTTGATTGGCGTAGCGCAGGGTAAGAAGGAATACGACAAGCGCGAAACGATCAAGAAGCGCGACCAGGACCGGGAACTGCGCAGAAAATACAGAATTTAAGGAATCCGCCGGAAGGCGGATTTTTTGTATTCGCGTATACTTATCTGCATATTACGCTTTCCAAAAAAGCCCCTGCAAAGGCCGGCATTAGTTGTAGAATAAGTGTAAGCAAAAAATTCATTCAGAGTAATAGAAAGAGGATAGACAATGGGTTTTTGGATCATGCTTTTGTCCGGACTGATCGGCCTGGGCTTGGTAATTTTTGGTGTTGAAAAGGAGCTGCCAAAGGGGCAGAAAATTGCTTTTTGGTTGATCGGCGCTGCTCTGTTGGTCTTCGCTGTTGCCTTGGCTCTACCAAATGGCCTGCAGCTTTAGTTAATTAAATTAAGTTAATCTCGAGGTACTGGCAAGACCAGTGCCTTTTTTCTTTGTAAAAATTAGTCTAGACAGCTTTCCGAAATGTTTTTCACCCTTGCGAAATACTTTTCACAATCTGAAATATGATTCTTTGTTTTTGTAAACTCTTTACATATCTGGAAGCGGTGCCATAATAAGAGTGTAAGCAAGCTTACGGGAGGTCGGGGCGCCTGAAAGGCCTCATGTGATGAAACAATGTCTTTTGTAAGGAGCAATTGATTTATGTCAGACAAGAAATTTTCAGTAGTTATTGCCGGCGGTGGCAGCACCTTCACCCCTGGATTTGTTATCAGTCTCTGTGCCAATCAAGATAAGCTTCCCCTGCGGAAACTGAAACTGTACGACATTGATGCTGACCGGCAAAAGAAGATCGGTGACGCCTGCGCCATCATCGTCAAGGAAAAGGCACCGCAAGTCGAATTTGAATATACGACTGACCCGGAAGAAGCCTTCACTGACGTTGACTTCGTCTTGGGCTCAATCAGAGTCGGCAAGTACGAAATGCGCAGCCAGGATGAAAAGATTCCTTTGAAGTACGGGGTCAACGGCCAGGAAACTACCGGCCCCGGAGGCATGGCCTACGGTTTGCGGTCAATCCCGGCCATCATTGAAATCATCGACTTCATGGAAAAGTACTCGCCAAACGCTTGGATGGTCAACTACTCCAACACGATCGCGATTGTTTCTGAAGCCTGCCGGCGCTTCCGCCCGAATGCCAAGGTTGTCAACATCTGCGACATGCCAATCGATGACATGGGCAGAATGGCGGCCATTGCCGGGCTCAAGAGCTTCAAGGACCTCGACTTTACCTACTACGGTCTGAACCACTTTGGCTGGTGGAAGAGCGTTACCAACAAGAAGACCGGGGAAGACCTAATGCCGCTTTTGAAAGAATATGTCAAGAAGAACGGCTACTACGTGGGCGGAGACTTCGACAAGGAAACCGAAGCCAGCTGGGTCGCAACTTTCAAGAAGGTTGCTGACTGCTACGCTTTGGACCCGACGACTCTGCCAAACAACTACATGCAGTACTACTACTTCCCGCAATACGAAGTGGAAAACGCCAACCCGAACTACACCAGAACCGATGAAATCCTGGAATACCGGCAAAAGATCGTCTTTGGTGAATGCGCCCGGATCGTCAAGGAAGGCACGGCCAAGGGCAACCTTTGGGAAAGCGAAGTGCACTCCAACTACATCATTGACATCTGCCACGCGATCGCCTTCAACACCCACGAGAAGTACCTGGCCAATATTCCGAACAACGGGGCCATCTGCAACTTCCCAGACGATGCTATCGTTGAAGTGCCTTGCCTCTTTGGCTCAAACGGCGTGCAGCCGCTGGTAGTCGGTGAAGCCGGCCGCTTCCAACTGGGTCTGATGATGGAACAAGTAACCTGCGAAAAGCTGGTTGTCGATGCTTATGAGCAAAAGTCCTACATCAAGATGCTGCAGGCCTTTGCCTTGAACAAGACTGTTCCAGACGCTAGCGTGGCCAAGAAGATCCTGGACGACATGATGGTCGTCAACAAGCCTTACTGGCCGGATTTGAAGTAGTCAGAATGAATTGAAATAAAAAGAAGCAAGGAGGAAGATTGCTTATGATGCAGAAACTACAGAAATTCGGGGCGGCGATGTTCGTGCCTGTCCTGCTTTTCTCTTTCGCCGGTATCGTGGTTGCCTTAACCAGCCTGTTCAACAACCCGTTGATTTTTGGCTCACTGGCAAACACCAATACCTTCTGGTACGGTCTGTGGGACACCGTTCAACAAGGTGGCTGGACCGTCTTTAACCAAGTTGACATGCTCTTCGTGGTCGGCCTGCCAATCGGGCTGGCTAAGAAGGCCCACGGGCGGGCAGCCATGGAAGCCATCGTTACCTACTGGACTTTCAACTACTTTATCGCTGGTTTCCTGACCCACTGGGGTGCCTTCTTCGGCCTTAAGGACTACGTTAATACCCAGATCGTGGCCAACTCAGCCAACAATGGTTTGACCATGATTGCCGGGATCAAGACCCTGGACACCAGTATCGTTGGTTCCCTGGTCATCGCCGGTATCGTGGTTTGGCTGCACAACCGCTACTTTGACAAGAAATTGCCGGACTTCCTGGGTACCTTCCAGGGTTCAGCCTTCGTTGTCATCTTAGGCTTCGTGGCCATGTTCCCAGTTGCCTTCCTGACCTGCCTTATCTGGCCAAGGGTACAAATGGGCATCATTGGTTTGCAGGAATTCATGGCATCCAGCGGCTTGATCGGGGTTTGGATCTTCAACTTCCTGAACCGGGTCCTGATTCCAACTGGCCTGCACCACTTGGTTTACATTCCGTTCCAATACGGCCCGGCCGTCGTTGCTGGGGGCTTGCAACCATGGTGGCTCAAGCACTTGACTGAATTTGCCGAAAGCACTAAGAGCCTGAAGAGCCTGGCTCCAAACATGGGCTTCATGCTTTACGGGAATGAAAAAGTCTTCCTTGTGCCAGCCATCTGCCTGGCCTTCTACCACACTGCCAAGAAGGGCAAGAAGAAGCAGACTTCAGCCTTGCTTTTGCCAGCTGCTTTGACTTCATTCCTGGCCGGGATTACTGAACCTGTTGACTTTACCTACCTCTTCGCGGCTCCAATCCTCTGGGTTGTCTACTCAGTTCTGGCCGCAACCATGAACACCACCATGTACATCTTCGGCGTTGTCGGCCAAATGACTGACGGGGCCATCGGGATTGCTTCCATGAACTGGCTGCCGCTGTGGGCTAACCACTGGCACACCTACATGGCCCAATTCATCATTGGTCTGATCTATGCCGTGATCATCTACTTCATCTTCCGCTTTATGATCGTCAAGTTCAACTACGCTACTCCAGGCCGGGAAGCTGACGACCAGGAAGTCAAGCTGATGAACAAGAAGCAATACAAGGAAGCCAAGGCTGCTGAACAAGCTGCTGAAGCTGCCGGGCAAAACTCCTCTGACCCATACATCGCGAGAGCTACGGCTTACACGACTCTCTTGGGCGGACCGGAAAACATTGCTGAAATTACTTCCTGCGCAACCCGTTTGCGGGTAACTGTCAAGGATCCTGACAAGGTCGGCGCCGACGCTGCCTTCAGAAAGAACCAGGCAGTCGGGGTTGTCCGTCACGGTTCAGCCATCCAGATTATCGTTGGTCTGGACGTTGCCCAAGTTCTGGAAAGAATTGAAGATATTATTGCCGACAGCGGCAACACCGTTGCCAAGACCGAAGCCGACCCTGATGAAGAAAAGGCCACCGGCTACCTGGACCTGCTGGGCGGCAGAAGCAATATTAAAGAACTGACTTCCTGCTCAACCAGAGTAAGAGTCCACGTCTTTGACACTAAGAAGGTTGCCGGCGACGACGACTTCAAGAAGTTCGGGGCCAGCGCCGTTGAAAGACGGGATGACCAGGAAATCGACATCGTGGTCGGCCTGGAAGCTGAACGGGTTGTCGGCAAGATGAAGGAAATTATGTAAGTTTTTAAATTGGTCTAAGCCCATAAAAGTGCTATTCTGTTAACTAGGTGAGAACGTCAACAAGTTAGCAAGAGGAGACTTTTATGGCAGGACTAAAAGCACGAATCGTGGAAAAATCAAGTTATCTGAATCCATCGGATAAGAAGATCTTGAATTACTTGCTGAACAATGCTGCTGAATGCAGCGAACTCAGTCTGGCGAAATTGGCCAAGAAGCTTTATGTTTCAGAATCGGCCATTTTTCGCTTATGCAAAAAGATCGGTCTAAGTGGCTACAGCGAATTGAAATACGAGCTGGCAGATTTTTCCAAGGGGGAGAAGCGGATGGTTAAGCAGCAAGATACCTTCGCCGAGCGCCTGGTCAAGAATCTGCGCTTAGAGCTCAGCTATTTCAGGACACTGGATTTTGAAAGCTTTTATTCGACCTTAAACCAGACAAAAAATATCTACATTTACACCACCGGCTGGCAGCAGGCGTCTATCGCCAGCTATCTCTCCAACCAGCTCCTGGTGAATGTGGGCAAGCCGACGGTTGTCATGCCATCAGCGATTAGTGAATTGAAGATGTCGAAGAATTGGCTGCAAGACCATGACCAATTGATTGTGATTTCATTTTCCGGGGAAGATCCTGACTTGTGCCAGCTCCTGG
The DNA here is from genome assembly GCF_024701915.1 of Lactobacillus leichmannii. Lineage (NCBI taxonomy): Bacteria > Bacillati > Bacillota > Bacilli > Lactobacillales > Lactobacillaceae > Lactobacillus > Lactobacillus leichmannii. The sequence goes on from NZ_QOCY01000012.1 coordinate 13,239, forward strand.
ATGAGCTGCACTTGCTCAATGAGCATTTGACGATTACTTCGCTGACGACCATCAAGGAGAGCCGGCTGGCCAGTCTGTCTGACTACAGTCTCTTTTTCCAGCCAAGTCTCTTCCATGAGAGCATCAGCACCAAGAACTGGGCTTTTAGTCCGGCTTACACAATGATTGATTTATTGATTAACGGCTACTGCGAGTGGCTGAGAAAAGAGGATGAATAATGCAGGAGAAAGCTTTGAATTGGCTAGACAGGTTGACTAAGTCTGCCCGTCTGACGCCGAAAAGAATATTAAAGATCTACACCTTCGTCCTCTTTTTTGCCCCGCTGGCCTACCTGCTGCTCTTGCAGCTGCGGGCCGGGGCGGCCAAGCAGACGATCACTGACTCCATCGCGGCCAGTCCCGCGACCACGGTGTCAATCATCGTGGCAGCCGGTGACTTTCTCTTGGGTTACCTCTGCTGGATCGACGGCGGGGCCCTCTTGGCCGACCGGCGCCAGTACATGAAGTTTATGAAGCTGCAGCTGTGGACCCAGCTGATCGTTGGCAACTGGTTCTGTCTCCTCTTCGCTATTTTTGCCCTGCGGCGGGGAGAGGATTTACCTGAAGAGAGCAAGGTAAAGCCGAGCCAGCTGCTGTCCTTGACCTACTTGATTGCTTCTTTATTCGTAATTTGTTTTGTGTTCTATGTAGTTCTCGCCTTTAGAGCGGTGAAAGGTTGATATTCATGTTTAATTTCTTTAAAAAGTCCAAGTCAAAAGGCAATGAAGTCAAGGCGCCCATCAAGGGCAATCTGATTCCCCTGTCCGAAGTCAGCGATGACGTCTTCTCCCAAAAGATGCTGGGCGACGGTTTTGCCGTTAAGCCGACCGGCCAGGAAGTAGTTGCCCCGGTTTCCGGGACCATTACCACCCTGTTCCCGACCAAGCACGCTATCGGCATCAAGACGGCCGAAGGGCTGGAAGTCTTGATCCACTTGGGGATCGACACGGTGGAACTGAAGGGGGAACCCTTCAATCTCTTCGTTGAGCAAGGCGATTCAGTCAAGGCTGGCGACAAGCTGGCGGAAATGGACATCGCCGACGTGGCTGACCACGGCCTGGACAACACGGTCATGGTGGTTTACACCAACATGGACCTACTTAAAGAAGTCAAGGATGTCGACCCGCGCCCTGTAGAGGCGGGCGACGACGCGCAGGAAATTGCCTTTAACTAAAGCGCGTGATGATTTTTACCATTTTTAACATTACTCTTTAATCCAAAACTTTTACTCCTCTATTTTAAAAAACTTTCTTTACTAACTCACAAATCGCCAGACTGCTCCGGGACCTCTCCCGGGGCAGTTTTTTGCATGAAAAAAGCAGCCTTGCGGCTGCTTAGGCGAGGCTTTTAGCCATCATTTGGTGGGGGATGCCGGCTTCCATGAAGACGGGGCCGACATCGTGGTAGCCATTGGCCAGGTAGAAGTCCCGGGCACTGGCTTGGGCGTGCAGATAAAGTTCTTTGGTTAAGTTATTTGCCAAAACGTAGTTTTCAATGGCGCCTAACAGCTGGCTGGCAATCCCGCGGTGGCGGGCAGTCTTTTGCACGGCGACCCGGCCGATGTAGAAACGGCCTTCTTCGCTGAAGAAGCGGGCGGCCGCCAGGGCATTGCTTTGGTCTTCATTTAAAAGAAAGACATGGTAGGCGGAAAGGTCCTGGTCGTCCAGTTCAGGAACCGTGATTTCCTGCTCGGCAACGAAAACGTCATCGCGGATTCTGGACAGGCAGAAGACCTCCCGGGCAGAGAGCTCGTTAAAATGTTTGACTTGAATTTCTTTGCTGAAGTCGTTTTTCTGACGTTTTTTCACGGTTGACAGGATCCTTTCCATAACTAGTTGATTATGTTTAGCCATTGTAGCAGGCTGGAAAGATTTGTCAAATTACCAGGCGTTTTTAGCTTATTCGCGGCTTGGCAAAGTGACAATTTAAAAAGAGGGGATGATAAAGAGCAGATAAAACAGAAAAAGCAAAAATATTTTTCCCGGTAAAAAGGGTAAAAAGCGAACAAAGAATTCATTAAAGAATTAAAAAGAACGATAAAGCAGAACAAAAGAAGCAGAAGCGGCAAGGCAAAATATTACAACTCTGCCTGCTGTACCCATGATAAAGCGAATGAAAAGGCTAATTTGACCTTTCGAAAATAACGAGTATACTAATATTTGTTGTCGCGGCGAAGAAGGAATTCGCCGGAGACACGAAAAAAGAAAATATCAAAAAACTTGTTGACAAGAATCAAACAAGCGAGTAAGATATAAAACGTTGCGTTACTAAGACGCAAGTTGGTACTTTGAAAACTGAACAAAGTTTCGCAGTGTGCGGGTCAAACATTGTTTGATCCAAA
>NZ_QOCY01000013.1:0-21492 GCF_024701915.1 Lactobacillus leichmannii
GGAATTGGCAGACGCGTCAGACTCAAAATCTGGTGTCCATTACGGACGTATCGGTTCGACCCCGATCACCGCTATAATTTAGAGTGACTCTGAGGAGCCGCTCTTTTTTGCTTTCATTTGCAGGAAAGTAATGAAAAAAGCTGCCTTTTATCCTTCTTTTGCCAAAAAGGCTTGCATAAAGGTGAAAGTGTGCTAGCATAGTAAGCATATTAGGAAGAACGATTTAATTAGAAAGGAACAAAGAGCATGACTCAAGCTAAAGTAAATACTTGCAGGCTTGGCGGTGTCGTTGGTAAGGCGAGCCGATATTTGTCATGCTTTTGCTCTTAAGCAAAATTCTTGAATAATCTGTAAGCAGCACGGCTGTAGGATTTTTCTGTTCGCGCCAATGGCATCGTTAACTGGAAACTGTTAATTGTTTATGCGAGGTATTGGAATTGAACAAGGGAAAATCTTTATTGGCTGGTGCTGCTGTTTTGTTTTCTGGGGCACTTTTGACGGCTTGCGGGCAAAGCAAGGGGGCAAGTGAGAAGCAGGTATTGAACTGGATGACATCGGCAGAAATCATCACTATGGATCCATCGAAGGCGACGGACGCGACTTCTTTCACCCAGATGGAAAACACCATGGAAGGCCTGTATCAATTAGACAAGGACAACCAGGCCAAGGAAGCCCTGGCGACTAAGGCTGCCCAAAGCAAGGACGGTCTGACCTGGACTTTTGATTTACGGAAAGACGGCAAGTGGTCCAACGGGCAGGCAGTTACTGCTAAAGACTTCGTCTACTCCTGGCAGCGGACGGTTAACCCCAAGACCGCGTCTCAATACAGCTATATCTTCTCCGGCATTAAGAACGCGGACGCGATCGTGGCAGGCAAAAAAGCCCCGTCCAGCCTGGGCGTCAAAGCTCTTGGCAAGCACAAGCTGCAGGTTAAATTAGACCACAAGCTGCCTTATTTCAAGCTCTTGCTGGCCTTCCCGGTCTTTTTCCCGGAAAACCAAACTGCAGTTGAAAAATACGGCAGCAAGTTCGGTACTTCTTCTAAGACCACGGTCTTCAATGGGCCCTTTGTCCAAAAAGGCTGGGCCGGAGCGAACCTGTCCTGGAAGATGGTCAAGAACAAGAACTACTGGAACAAATCAGCCGTCAAACTGGCCCAGATTAATTTCATGGTTGAAAAGTCACCGTCAACGGCCTACAACCTTTACCAGGACGGCAAGCTGGATACGGCAATTTTGAGCGCCCAGGCAGCCAAGAACCTGCGAAAGCAGGCCGGCTACGTGATCAGAAAGAACAACGGCACGACTTACATGCAGTTCAACACCAAGCTGGCTAAATTTAAGAGCACTAAGCTCCGTCAAGCAGTTTCCATGGCTTTGGACCGGAAGGCCCTGGCCAAGACCCTGGGCGGTGGCTTTACCGGCGCGACGACCTTTACCGCGGCTGATATGACCAAGGTGGACGGGCAGGACTTTACCCAGCTGGCCCAGGACAAGACGACCAAGCAAATTACCAGCTACCACAAGACATTGGCTCAGAAGACCTTTAAGGAAGCCCTCAAGGACTTGCAGCTGAAGAAATTATCCTTTACTTTGCTGACGGCTGATGACGACAGCTCAAAGGCGATTGGTGAATACATCCAGAGTGCCTTGGAAACGGCTTTTGGCAAGCAAGTCTCCGTCAAGGTGCAGAGCCTGCCGACCAAGTCCCAGTTTGCCAAGATGGACAGCGGCAATTTTGAAGCCTGCGTCAGCGGCTGGAATGCTGACTTCGCTGACCCGATTTCATTCCTGGACTGCATGACCTCAACTAACGGCTACAACTCCGGTAAGTGGTCAAACAAGCAGTATGACCAGCTGATCGCCAAATCCAAGACCGTTACTTCATCTAGCCAGCGGATGCAGCTTTTGGCCAAGGCAGAAAACATCTTGATGACCGACCAGGGGGTAACGCCGCTGGTTCAGTCCGGCAGTGCCTGGATGCTGAACACAAAGGTCAAGGGCTTGATCTACAACGGCAGCTACTACTTCGAATATGCCTACTTACAGTAAAAGAACAAGTAGAACGATTGTCAAAAGGGCTCGCTTTTGCTAAACTGAAGGCAGATTTAAGAGCTTTTTGCAAAGAGGGGGGAGCAAAAAATGAAGGACTCAAATTCTTTTGTTTACAATGTCTGGCTGATCATTCTGCTGGTTGCTGCCTACATTTGGCCAATCTTCGGTCTGGTGCCGGCAATTTACCTTTTTATCAAGCGTAAAGATGAACAGTTAGAGAAGATGCAAGGCTGGATTACTCTGGCCTTGATCTGGCAGATCGTGCTCTGGCTCCTAATGATCATTTTCTTAATCTGCTTTGTAGCTCTTGCTGGCTCGGCTGGCAAGTAAAAATTGACAAACTAAAACCGCTAGCCCTGTGACTAGCGGTTTTCTTCTGCCTATAAATAAGGTGCCATTTTTTGTAAAGTTCGTCTAAAGGAACGGGCGGACTGAAGAGGGAGCCCTGGGCCAGGTTGCAGCCGGCTTCTTTAAGGAAAATAGCCGCTGCCAAAGTCATCCATCCAGACCTGGTAGCCCCAGGTCATGGAAGTGCTGGACGGCTTCGACCATGGCCTGGCTGCTGTCATTGAGGGCACTTTCCGTAATCTCAATATGAACTTGATCGCGGCTGAGCCCGTAGCGGGCGACGGTGTCTTCGATCTTTTGGTAAATATCGCAGGCTTCCAGGTCTGTTCTGGAAATGTTAAAGCTGATGGGGAAGATTTCTTTTTTCTTTTCTCGTAAAAACTCAGCGTCTTGCCCATAGCCCTCTAAAGCGTGGCAGTCAACCTTGTAGACTTCCCGGTTGGCCTCCAGGGCAGGGATAAACTTGCCTGGAGACAGGAAGCCGTATCTGGGGTCAATCCAATGCGACAGGGCCTCACATTCAGCCAGCTTCATGTTTTGGATGTCGATCAAGGGCTGGTAGTAGATCTTGAGCCAGTTGTCGCGGCAGGCTTGGTCGATCTGGCTCAGAACATGAACCCGGATTTCATCCGCCTTGGCCAGCTGGTCATCATAGTAGCCGATAGAGGCATTTTTCAGCTTGATTGAGTTAAGGGCACGTCGAGTCCATGCATCAGCTCAGTATTGCGCTGGCGGCGCAAAATATGCCGGCTGGGCTTAAAGGGAGCTAAGCCAGCCTTGAAGAGTAAAGTTTCACCAGTGCTGCGGGCCGCAACTGTTTTAAGAGATTGCTGCCGTCCTGGTAGCCGTTAGTTAAGTTGTAGTCATGCAGGTTGACTAGGGAGCTGTAAAAAATACTTAAAATTTGGCTTTTGCCGAACTGCTTGAGGCTCTCTTCATAATGCTCCATGAAATAGTGGAGGCTTTTGGCCCCAGTCAGCTGATCATCATCATATTTCTTCAAGTAGCTTTCATAGCGGTTAACGCTGAAGATATTGAATTTCATGAAGAAAATGTACATGATGCAGGAAATAATAGCTAAAAAGCTGACCACGTAGGCGATTGGCGTTGGGACCGCCGAATTGTTGCCATCAAGGAACATGCGGGGAAATTCTGCCTGGGCTACGACCAGGATCATGCAGAGTATGGTGGACCAGAAGAAGCGGCTGTCTTCCGTGATGACGGTCTGCTCCTGGCTGATGTAGCTGATTTCTTTTTTAAAAAGAAAGTAGAGACAGAGGGTTAAGATAATGGTGAAAAAGTCCCATTGCCAGGTTTGATTGGCCAAGAGGGATAAAATTTCAGCGGCGATGACAAATTGACAGTAAGTGAAGGCGGCTACGGACGGCTTCTTGTTAATTAGGCGCTGATAAAGGAAAATGACTGGTATCAGGGTCAAGAGGATCAATCCAGTTGCCAGAAAAAAGGCGCTTAAGGCATTAATGCTGACCAGGGGGCTTAGCTTCTGGTAAAGGAAGACGGTCATGATCATGGATGTGCTTAAAGAGAGCAGGAAGGCTCCCAGGCTTTTGCCAATCCGTTTTGGGATGCTTTCCTCTAAAAAAATAACTGATCAGTAATTAACGCGATAAAGAATACCTGCAGGAGAAAAGTGTGGTTGCGGGCATAAAAGGTTGTAAACTGGGTTATCATGTGTCCTTCCTCGATATAATCTCGTTATTAACAGAACTGCTTATATGTAGAATTAAGCATATATTTCTGTCCAAAGCGGATGTTAAATTAGCCTCTTTCAACAAAATAAAAGGAAGCAGGGAAGTGGTGAAAGCGCTAATGTTTTGCCGTGTTAAAAATAAGTAAATTAAGCAAAATAAACTGAAAAAGTAAAGGGGAGCCTTGCGAAAACTTTGTAATTCTGTTAAGAAAGTGGCTTGTCTTAAACAAAATTAAGCATTTTACATTGATTTAACAATTATCACTGAATGCATTTAACTTGCCTCCATTAAGATTGAATCAGTAAGAATTCAAGGAGGAATTAACATGTCACGCAAAAAAACTAAAGTCGCCATCGTTGCGCTTGTTTTGCTGGCAATCGTCATCGGCTGCGTCATTGGCAGCTCCGAAGCCGATACCAAGGGAGTTTCCGGGACAGTTAACATCGCCGGGTCATCTGCCCTTCTGCCTTTAGCGCAGAGCGCGGCCAAGACTTTCATGGACAAGAACCCGGACAGTGTCATCAACACTAACGGGGGTGGGTCAGGCCAAGGCCTGCAGCAGGTTTCTGATGGCACCATCGACATCGGGGACTCAGACTTGCTCGCGGAAGAAAAGCTGGACAAGAAGTCAGCCAGCAAGCTGGTTGACCACCAAGTGGCCATTACTGTCATCGCTCCGATCATCAACAAGGATGCCGGGGTTAAGAGCCTGACCACTGAACAATTGATCAAAGTTTTCACCGGCAAGGTGACCAACTGGAAGCAGGTTGGCGGCAATGACCGCCAGATCGTCCTGGTTTCCAGACCATCTTCATCAGGTACCCGGGCAACTTTTGAGCAATACGCTTTGAAGAAGCACGCTAGCCAGTCAAACCAGTCTCTGGAAACTGACGACTCAGGTACTTTGATCCAAATGATCCAAAGTGTTTCCGGCTCAATCGGCTACGTTGCCCTGTCCTACTTGACTGGTGACCCGCAAGTCGGCATCGTGTCAATCAACGGTGTTAAGCCAAGTCTGAAGAATGTCTACAATGGCAAGTATACGGTTTGGAGCTATGAGCACATGTACACTAAAGGCCAGCCAAAGGGTGCGGCCAAGGCATTCTTGCAGCAGATGCTCAGCGAGGAATATGGCAAGAAGATCGAAGCCATGGGCTACGGCATAGCCTCCAAGCTGACGGCTGCCGCTAAAGCCACCCATACTAAGTAAGAAGGAGAAATAAGGCATTATGGACAAAGTAGTTCAAAAAGCAATTGCCAAAGACAAGCGCTGGCGCGCGGTCTACATCGCCTGCGGCCTCTTGATCGTTGCTTTGACCCTTTTGATGGGGGCCTTCCTGCTCTACCAAGGCAGCCAGACCTTCCTTAAGGCGCACCACAGCGTTTGGGAGTTCCTGTTTACCAGTGACTGGGCACCGCTTGACAAGACCGGCATGTTCGGGGGAAAAGTCGGGGCTGCCATTTACATCGTTGGTTCCCTGGAAACCTGCTTGCTGGGTTTGCTCATCTGCTTGCCGTTTGCGATCGGCTCAGCCGTTTTCATGACGGAAATTTCACCAAAAATCGGTGAAAAGTTCTTCCGGCCGGCAACCGAAATCTACGTCAGCATCCCATCCGTTGTTTACGGCTGGTTTGGCTTGACCAAGCTGGTTCCTATAATTAGAAACGCCTTCCACCCAAAGATGGGCGGTTTCTCAGTCCTGGCCGCCTCAATCGTTCTGGCCATCATGATTTTCCCAACGATCACTACTGTCGCCGCCGACGCCATCAAGTCAGTCCCGAATAGCTACAGAGAAGGGGCTTACGGTTTAGGGGCGACCCGCTGGCAAGTTATCGGCAAGGTTGTTTTGCCAGCCGCTTCCGGCGGTATCTTGACCGGGGTGGTCTTGGGTCTGGCCCGGGCCATCGGTGAAGCTTTAGCCGTAGCCATGGTTATCGGTAAGACCCGGTCCTTCGCGACCAGTCTCTTGTCACCAACCAGCAACTTGACCAGTGCAATTGCCTCTGACATGGGTAACACGGCCCAGGGCGGGGAATACAATCTGGCTTTGTGGTCAATGGCCCTCTTACTCTTCATCATCTCAATCGTTTTGATCGTCTTGATTCACAAGCTTGGCAATGGAAAGAAGGAAAAATAAATATGAGCCGTGCTAAAAGAAAAGACCGGCTGATGACGGGAATCTTCTACGCCATCGGCTGGATTATGCTGGCCTTCCTGCTCTACTTAACGCTGACCATCATCTTTGACGGCTTGAAAGGCTTCCAGTGGGACTTCTTGGGAGCAGCCGGCAACGGGATTTTCAACCAGTTTTTCAACACTATATACTTAGTTTTCCTCTCACTGCTGGTCTCAGTGCCAATCGGCATCGGGGCCGGGGTTTACCTGGCTGAATACGCTAAGGAAGGCAAGTTCCTGACAATCTTTGAAATCAGTATCGAATCCTTGTCATCCCTGCCATCTATCGTTATCGGCTTGTTTGGCTACTTGGCCTTCATCATGTGGACCGGGATGTCCTGGAATATCCTGGCCGGTGCCTTGACGATTTCAATTCTTTCAATTCCTCTGATCACTACTGAAACCAACAACGCCATCCGAGCCTTGCCGGTGGAATACAAGGAAGGTTCCCTGGGCCTGGGCGCGACCAAGTCAGAAACCATCCGCAAGGTCTTGATTCCGGCGGCCATGCCGCAGATCTTGACCGGGGTAATCATGGCTGCCGGGCGCGGTTTCGGTGAAGCCGCTGCTCTTTTGTATACTTCCGGCCAGTCAACTTACATCAACTGGCAGAACTTCTGGAAGGTTACCTCACCAACTTCACCGCTGAACCCGTTCCGAAGCGGTGAAACCCTGTCCCTGCACATCTGGGTCATGAGAACTGAAGGGGCCTTGAACCCGTCAGCCACTCAGATCGCCAACTTTACTTCAGCAGTCCTGGTCGTTTTGGCCCTGCTCTTCACTTTGGTTACGCGCCGTATATCTGACAGAATGCGTAAGCGCAATAACGGAGGAAATTAATGATGGAAGACAAAATTACAATTGAAAAGCTGAACCTGTACTACGGTGATTTTCATGCCTTGCATGACATCAATATGCACATCCAAAAAAACGAAATCACTGCCTTCATCGGCCCGTCAGGCTGCGGGAAATCAACTCTTTTGCGGTCACTTAACAGAATGAACGACCTGGTTGAAGGCTGCCGGATTGATGGCTCGATCAAGCTAGACGGCACTGACATCTATAATGGTGACCTGGATGTGACCGTCCTGCGGCAAAGAGTCGGCATGGTCTTTCAAAGACCAAACCCGTTCCCGATGAGCGTTTACGACAATGTTGCCTACGGCCCGCGGATTCACGGGATTACTGACAAGAAGGAACTGGACGAAATCGTGGAAACTTCCCTCAAGCAGGCAGCTATCTGGGACGACTTGAAGGACCGGCTGAAGAAATCAGCCCTGGGCCTGTCCGGCGGTCAGCAGCAAAGGCTCTGCATCGCCCGGGCCCTGGCTGTCAAGCCGGAAGTATTGTTGATGGACGAACCGACCAGTGCCCTGGACCCGATTTCAACCTCTAAAATTGAAGAATTAGCTTTGGAACTGAAGAAGAACTATACGATCGTCATCGTTACGCACAACATGCAGCAAGCCGTGCGGATCTCTGACAAGACTGGCTTCTTCCTCTTGGGTGACCTGGTTGAATTCGGTGAAACTGACCAGCTCTTCTCCATGCCGAAGGATGAAAGAACTGAAAAATACATCACCGGCCGGTTCGGTTAAGGCTAGAGGAGGCCAAAAATGAGAACAAGATTTGACAAGGAACTGGATCACTTGCATGAAGCAATGGAAGAAATTGGCCAGCTATGCAAGGAAAGCATTTCTGAATCAACCGACACCCTGTTTACGGGCAACTACCATGAAGCAGAGGACACGATTAACCTGCACCACCGGATTCACAAGGCAGAGCGTGACATTGAAGAAACCTGCCTGCGCCTTTTGATGGAGCAGCAGCCGGTTGCCACTGACCTGCGGATAATCAGTGCATCTTTGAAGGCGGTCTACGACCTTGAAAGAATCGGTGAAATTGGCGCAGACATTGCCGACCTGGTCCTTAACGAACACCTCACAGTCGCAAATGACATGCTGAACTTGAAGAGCATGTCCCAAATTGCTACGGGCATGGTCAACGACGCGGTAACGGCTTTGGCCAACCAGAATGTAGAACTGGCCAAGGCCGTAATCGACCGCGATGACCAGGTCGACGAAGGCTTTGACAAAGCGAAGGCATTTTTGATCAATAACTTTAACAAGGATGGTAATCCGGAATATTTGATCAATTTGATGATGGTCGCGAAGTACTTTGAAAAAATTGGCGATCACGCCGTCAATATTGCTAAATGGTCCTTATTTGTAACTACCGGCAAGACTGGCAGATAAGTCCATGAAATTCCCCTTACCACTCTTGTGCATGATTATGGTCGTAAACTATAATTAAGTTTAAGAAAGGTTAAGGGGATTTTTTATGACTGAAATTTGGTGCGTGGAAGACGACGAAAGCATCCGCGAAATCGAAATGTACACGCTGGAATCAATGAACTTCAAGGTCCGCGGCTTTGACGACGGACAATCTTTTTTCAAGGCCCTGGACAATAGCCGGCCGGATTTAGTGATTTTGGACTTGATGCTGCCTGATGAAGACGGCAGCGAAATTCTCCACCGGCTCAGGTCTACTTCCGCGACCGAGGACTTGCCGGTGATTGTCGCCAGTGCTAAGACGGCAGAATATGACAAGGTCAAGAACCTGGATTCCGGGGCGGATGACTACTTAACCAAGCCATTTGGAATGATGGAAATGGTTTCCCGGGTCAAGGCTGTTTTGCGCCGGACCAACCGTAAGAAGGAGGACAAGATCGAAAAAGACGGGATCAAGATTCTCTTGAAGCGGCATGAAGTTTTCGAAAACGGCCATCAGGTCGATTTGACTTTGAAAGAATACGGACTCCTGAAGCTCTTGATTACTCATCCGGGAACTGTCTTTTCCCGGGAAGAAATCATGGATCAGATCTGGGAGACTGGTTTTTATGGGGAAACGCGCACAGTAGACGTTCACGTGAGAACCTTGAGACAGAAGTTGGGTGAGGCTGGTAAGCATATCGAAACGGTGCGCGGGGTCGGTTATCGCTACCATGAAGCAGACTAATGTTTAAGAAGATATTTCGGGCAAGTTTTTTACTGACTTCTCTGATTCTCTTATTTGCCGTACTCTTAAGCGCAATTGTCTTGAGCATTGACTTCGACCATACAGAAATGTCCGCCCTGGCTTCCCAGGCTGACCTGGCAGCCAGCGGGGTAAATACCAGCGGCAAGAAGTACATCAAGAACTTAAAAGGGGAGAACTACCGGATTACTTGGATCAATTCCAAGGGCAAGGTTCTCTACGACAATGAAGAGAATCCCAAAAAGATGGGCAACCACTCCCGCCGCAAGGAAGTCGCCGAAGCCATGAAAAAGGGGACAGGGACCAGCGAGCGCTACAGCACGACCTTGTCGACCGTAACCATGTATTATGCCGAGCGGCTCAATGACGGCGGGGTCATCCGCATCGCGATCACCAGAAACTCCTTCTGGCGGATTCTGGTCAGATTTTTGTCGCCACTTTTGTTAATCATGCTTTTATCGGTCCTGGTGTCCTGGTTCCTGGCCAAGACAATCTCGCAAACGATCGTCAAGCCGCTGAATGAAATGGACCTGGACAAACCCCTGGAAAGCAATGCCTATGACGAAATCAAGCCGCTTTTGACCAGACTGGACAGCCAGAACAAGCAGATCGCTGACCAGATGGAGCAGCTCCACCACCGGGAAAAAGAATTAAAGACGGTGACAGATGCCATGCTGGAAGGCTTGATCTTGATTGACCTGGATGACCAGATCCTCTTGTCCAACCCGGCGGTTGTCTCCCTTTTGGGCTTGCATGATACTGACCCCTTGCCAGATGATGTTAAGGAAATCATCGATAAGAACAGCCGCTTGGCCCATGCTGAGGGGATTGTGGAAAGAAACGGCCGCAATATTCAAATCAGTGCCAGCCCGATTACCAGCCGCAAGATTCTGAAGGGGACTTCGATCCTGGTGGTTGACGTGACAGAAGAATACCATGAAGAGCAGGTCCGGCGGGAATTCACGGCCAATGTGTCGCATGAACTTAAGACGCCCCTACAGTCCATCATGGGGTCAGCTGAACTTTTGGAAAACCACCTGGTTAAAGAAGAGGACCGGGACAGCTTTTACAAGAAGATCCACGAATCTTCTGCCCAGCTTTTGACCTTGATTGACGACATCATCCGTTTGTCCCACCTGGATGAAAATCAACGCTTTGAAGAAATCAAGCTGAACTTGAAGAGTCCGGTGACCGAGGCCCTGGAAGCCCTGCAGAGTTCGGCTGACCGGCATGGAATCAAGCTGGAGACTAATTTGTCAGACACTATGATCCTGGCCAACTTCCGCCTGGTTTACGAAATTGCCTACAACTTGATTGATAACAGTATCCGCTACAACAAGGAAAAGGGCAAGACCAAGATTACGGTCAAAGAGCACCGCGGCCAGGCGATCCTGCAGGTGGCGGATACTGGCATCGGGATTCCCCAGGAAGCCCAGAACCGGATTTTTGAACGCTTCTACCGGGTGGATAAGAGCCACAGCCGCAAGACCGGGGGGACTGGCCTGGGCCTGTCCATTGTCAAGCATGCTGTTCAGCAGTGTCACGGGACCATCCGCCTGGAAAGCGAATTAGGCAAGGGGTCAACCTTCACGGTTATTTTCCCGGCCCTGCCAGCAGGAGCAGATGATAATAGCAAATAAAGTAAAAATGACAAGTGAAAACCAGTTCACTTTAAACAGTGAACTGGTTTTGCTGTATATTGGCTAATTTCTGTTATTGCACTAGTTGTCGAAGTGGAATTGCAGGTCCTCTTGCAGCTTGTAGCTGGTCAGTTCCTTGCCGTCCAGGTCAGTCTTGTGCATGTCAACGGCGTGAACTTATTGAGGAGATGAGCCAGGGGCAAAAGAAGCGGGTAGCCCTGGCCAAGTCTCTGACTGAAGAAGCCAGCCTCTACCTTTGGGATGAACCGGCCAACTACCTGGATCTTTTCAACCAGGACCAGCTGATCAAGCTGCTGGCAAAAGAGCAGCCGGCCATGCTTTTAGTTGATCACGACCAGGCCTTCATCGAAGTCGTCGCCAAAGAAAGAGTCAACTTGCGGCCGGTCTTATAATTTGCAAAAGCGACCGTCTTGCCCTAAAATTTATATAAAATTAATGTCAGCCTTTTACTTGATTTTACTTCTTTAGCTTATTCCAATAACTAAAGGGGGGCGGAAAAGGATGGCACGGTACGTCTTTTGCAAGCCGGACAAGCCCAAATTGACCTACTGGAGCATTATTGCTTTTATTGTGCTGGGGATCATCACCACGGCATACTTAGGCTTGACGGCATAGCTTACTTATTGATAAACTCTTCTTCAAAAAATACAACTGTGCTAAAAAGCCACGGCATTTTCTGCCGCGGCTTTTGTCTTGTAATATCTACGTAACATCCGCTTGCTACAATTATTTCCAGAGGTCACTGACAAAGTAGCACAGGGCTGCCCAGGCAACCAGGGGCAGGTAGTGGCCATAGTCGTCTCTGCCTTCCTTGAGCAGGCGGCGGGCCTCTTCCTTGTCAACTAATTTGAAGTCGCCAAAAACTTCGGTGCCTTCAGCTCCTTTGTGGTTAAGGGCGGACAAGTCATTAACGTGGATGACGGCTTTGACAATGGCGTTGCTTTCGTCGCTGAAGCCGGAAGCCGTGAAGACCAGGGGGTTGATGACTTCAACCGTGTCCTTTTCGCCGATGCTGAGTCCGGTTTCTTCCTTGATTTCACGGATCATAGCTGTTTTGATTGGGTCCGGGCTGGCCAGGTCAGCTGGGTCAATCAAGCCTGCCGGCAGGCCGAGCAGGTAGCTGCCAGCCGGGTACCGGTACTCGTAAAAGAGCAGGAGCTTGTCTTTCTGACCGGCTTGCTTAACGATGATGACCGCGCAGACAGCATCAGGCAGGGCGCTTCCCAGCTCTGGATCCTGCTTGAAGGCAAAGAGCTGGTCTTTGTCCCGCCTTGAAGCATCATAGTAGTGGACCCCGTTTTCATATGCCAGGTCGTAGAGTTTGACATATTTGGTAGCGGCCAGGGTTTTGCTCTGGTCAGGTGAAATTTTAGGTTCTTGCATTTAGTGTCAGTCCTCCTTGTATCACCTTTATTGTACGATAAGAATGGAGCAGTCATGAGGAAAATCAGCAAATTTTTGAGTATTGTGGCCCAGGCCTGTTAGTCGGGGGATGCAGCCAGGGGCAAAAGGCCAAGCAGACTAAGACGAAAACTGAGACCAAGACCAGCCAGAAGGCAAGCGGGAAAAAGGTTGGCATCAGCATTTGGCGGATGGAATAAAGGCAAATAGCCAAGAAAAAACTAGCTGAAAAATCAGCTAGTTTTTTCTTTTTTCTTTCTTTTCTTTTTCCCGTCTATAATTTTTGCAGGTATTCCCGCAAAAGCTTTAATCCGCCCACTGGGGTGCAGAAGTCCGGGTCTTTGGCCTGGGCCTTCTCCCAGACCTCATCAAGGTCAAACCAGGTAACGGATGAAACTTCTTCTTCCTGCAGGACTAATTTATTTTCGTCTACGGGCTTAGAGTAGACATGCACAAAGGAGACCTACCGGTTTTTGAATTCTGCCTGGTGGAAGACCTTGTCGTAGCAGTTGTGGAAGGTGCCGATAAAGGTAAAGTCAGCGGCCTGGCTCTTGATGCCCAATTCTTCTTCCAGCTCTCTGATGATGGTTGCCAGGGGCTCATCTCCGGCAGCGATGTGGCCGGCAGAAGAGGTGTCAAAGCAACCTGGGTAGGAGTCCTTATTGGCGGACCTTTTCTGCAGGAGGACTTGCCATTTGCCGGCTTTTTGCCGGATGATCCAAACTGAGGCGCAGCGGTGCCAGACCCCAATCCGGTGGGCTTCATTACGCTCAATGGTCTGCCCGGTAGGCCGGTCCTCTTTATCCACAATATCAAGAATTTCCATAATTTACCTCGAATTTTCAACGCTTTTAGGGCGATTTTACCAGCAAAAAGTCTTTTTGTCATGGCCCCGTGAAACTAAAACGCCATTTTAACCGGTTACAAGGCAAAGAAGCGTAATCCCTTAATAACAAGCTTTTTCTCTTAAAAGATGGTCAAAAAGCATTTGTGCACCAAGGCTATTAAATACAGAAAATTAGCGACAAAGCTAGATATACCAAGCAATTAAAGGGCCTTAAAAAAGAAAGATGAAAAAATCGCGACAACGTGAAACGGTAAAAGTGGAAAAAGGCAAATATTGACCAAAAAAAAGCAAGGCAAAAGGAAGTTCCTTTACCTTGCTTCTTTAAGGAGCGATAAATGTGTTTAGTAGACCAGGAGGCCGATTCCCAGGAAGATCAGGCAGATCACGAACTGGATGACCAGTTGCTTCCATATAAACTTAAACCAGCGGTCAAAGCCGATATTGACCATAGCCAGGGACATCAAGATCAGGCCAACTGGGGCGATCAAGCCGATGTAGCCCTGCCCCCAGTTATAGGCATCGATCACGCTGGCCCGGTCGACGCCGACGATATTGGCCAGCGGCGCCATGATCGGCATGGACAGGACGGCCAGACCAGATGATGACTGGATGAAGAAGCCGAGGACGATGTAGATCAAGAAGAGGACCCAGACGAAAGCCAGCTTGTTCATGCCGGTGATCTGCTTGCTGAAGAAGTACATGATCGTGTCGCTGGTGTGGCTTTCATCCATCACGATGGAGACCGCCCGGGCCAGGCCGACCGTCAAGGCAACCCCTAAAAGGCCAGCCGCGCCGCTGACAAAGCTTTCCATGAAGCGGTGTTCACTTAAGCCGGAAACCAGGAAGAGAAGGTAGGAAACGGCCAAGAAGACAACCGCGATTTCCGTGAAGTACCAGCCCCGGTTCTGGACACCCCAGATCATGACTAAAAAGCCAGCCACGAAGGTGAGCAGAGTCAGTTTTTGCCGCCAGGTGAAGTCGCCCTTGTCAGCTTGTGAGTCAAAAGCAAGAAACTTCTTCTTGCTTTCTTCATATTGGTCGTAGACTAGGGACTTGCTTGGGTCCTTGCGGACTTTTTCAGCATAGATGATGGTGTAGAGCATCCCGGCCCCCAGGGAAACCAGGAGCATGATGATTCTCAAAGGCAGGGCCCGGGCGAAGTTGACCCCGGCCGTGTTTGAAGCAATAACCGTTGAGAAGGGGTTGATGGTTGAACCCAAAGTCCCTAAAGTGGTGCCCAGGAAGATGGTGGCGACCACGGTCATCGTGTCATAGCCGGCCTCCAAGAAGACCGGGATCAGCATCGGGTAGAAGGCCATGGTTTCTTCGGCCAGGCCAAAAGTAGTTCCGCCCAGGGCAATCAGGCCCATGACGATGACGATCAAGAGGATTTGCTTGCCCTTAATATGTTTTACCTGCCTTTAAGAGGATTTTTAGGTAAAAAATCAGCCAAAGTAAACTAAAGGTTATAGTACCGGGCTTAGTAGCGAGGCAGGAAGATGAGAGCGAGATGAAGCGCATACAAAATATTTACGATATTTTTGCCAAGGGATCGGTTTATTTTAACGAAAGGACCTCCGGCTTAAGCCCCAGCAGCTGGCTGAGCTGCCAGGTCTTGGCCGGCAAAAGGCCCAGGCGGTCCAAAAGCTCCTGGTCACTAAAGAGCTGGTGAACCGGGCCGTGGTAGACCAGCTGGCCCTGGCTCATGGCATAAACCTCCTGGCAATTTTCGGCCAGCCAGTCCATGTCGTGGGTGATCATGATCACGGTCTTGCCCTGGGCCAGCCGTTTTTCAAGCAGGCGGGTGACCAGGCAGCGGCCAGGATAATCCAGGCTCATCAAGGGCTCGTCCAGCAGGCAGACCTCCGGGTCAAGGACTAAGGCGGAGGCGATAGTCAATAATTTCTTTCCGGAAAGAGACAGGTCGTAAGGGTTTAAGTCCCGGAATTCTGCCAGGCCGAATTCTTTAAGGGCGGCTTCCGTTCTTCTGGCGATTTCGTCTTCCGGCAGTTTAGCCTGCTTCATGGACCAGGCTAGTTCTTTTTCCACGCTGGAGTTAAAAAGTTGGTCATTGGGATCCTGAAAGGCATAGGCGATCTTGCTCAAGCGGCCGGAGGCCAGATATTCAGACAAAGCCTGTCCGTCTGCTTTAATGGCATCCCCAGATGGCAGGAGGTCAGCCAAAAGTTTCAAGAGAGTGGATTTGCCGGACCCGTTTTGTCCGACCAGGCAGATCAAGCCGGGAGAAAGAGTCAAGTCCGGGATGTCCAGGGAAAAATTCGTTTCCGAGTATTTATAATGAAGGCTTTTAATCTTAATTTGCATTTTCGGCAGCTTCCTTTAGTTCACGGGCATTGACCGGGTAGCAGCCATCGAGTTTAAGCTCCAGCTTTTTGGCCATTTTCCAGGCAGCAGGCTTGTCGAAAGCCGGGTCATCCAGCTGGTTGAAGACCGTTTGCGGAGAGTCCGCCATCAAGAGGCAGCCGTCTTTTATGACCCAGATTTGGTCGCAGAGGGCAGCTAAGTCATCCAGTTCATTGGAGATGAGCAAGAATGGACAGGAAAGCTTTTCCAGCCAGCTGAAAAAGTGCTGGCGGCCCAAGGGATCCATCTGGCTGGTCGGGTCGTCGAGCAAAAGCAGGTCGGGCTCAGTGACCAGGGCAGTGGCAATGGCTACCCGCTGGGTCTGGCCGCCAGACAGCTGGTTTGGCGACTGGTCCAGCAAATTAGTCAAGTCCAGCTGGTCAGCTGCCCGCTTAACTGCACTTTCTATTTCCTCATCGCTTTTGCCCTGGTTGAGCAGGGAAAAGGCTAATTCATCATAAACGGTGTCGGCTAAACCAGATAGCTGACTGGCCGGGTCTTGCAAAAGGAGGGCAATTTCATGCTGGCTTCGCCAAGCTTCTAGCTCTTCTCCGTTGATCCGGACTGAACCGAAAAACTTGGCGGGAATCATTTTTCCTGCAATTCCGGCTAAAAGGGCCAAAAGGCTGCTTTTACCGGCATGGCTGGGCCCGATAATGCCGATCCGCTTACCACGGCTTTGGGCAGAAATATTTTCTAAAGCCAGATTTTCAAAGCCCAGGTAGCGGAGGCTGAGCTGGCCGATGGTCAGTTGAAAATTGTTAGACATGCTTTTACTCCTAAAAGGACCAGGCAGCTGGCAATGAGCAGGCGGTGGCAGAATTTGTCTTTCCAGTAGTCATTTGTCAAGCTGGCCGCCCGCCGCTTAGGGCTGGCATAGCCCCGCAGCTGCAGGGCGATCGACCGGTTCATGGCCTGCTGGAAGCTCTTGACGATCAAGGGCAAAAGGACGGGAAAGAGATTTTTGATCCGGGAGAGCAGGGACTTGGCTGGCGCGATCCCCCGGGCCTTCTGGGCCAGCTGGATCTTGCGCAGGTTTTCCTGTATTTGCGGCAGGATATAGCAGACTGACATGAGGACATAGACCTGCTGGTAGGACAAACCGGAATTTTCCAGGTAGCGGGCATTCTCTGAAATGGTAGTTGTCTGGATGAAAAAGCTGCTGGAAAAAATAATGGTCAAAATCCGGCAGGCTAAGAGAGCCACGTGGTCCAGTCCTTCCTGGTAAAAGGTCAAAGAGGCAACGGAAAAGGCGGCGGTATGGTTGCCCGGCCAAAAGAGCCCCTGGATCAAGAGCATGGTCAGGATGAGGAAGAGGCTGAAGGCACACATTCCCCAAAGGGCATGGAGATTTTTGGTCAAAAGGGCCAGGATAAAGCTGGCAGCGAGGATGATCAGCGCACTGGGCAGATTGCCGGCGGCGAAAGCAGCGAGCGTAAAGAGCAGGATCAAGAGCAGCTTGCTGATGGGGTCAATGGCTGCCTGCCAGGCGGGCAGGGCCAGGTCTTCCGCGTTATTTCTCATTTTTCAGTCCCCTTGAAAAAGTAGACTAGGCGCTTTGGCAGCTGCTTGTAGATCAAAAAGGCCAGGTAGGCGACGACCGTCTTGTCCAAAAGGTCAAGAACAAATTCATCAAGGAATGAAGCAATCCAGATGTTCACGTGCTTGGCAACCAGGGAGGCAAAGAGGGCATCCCCCCAAGCGATCCCGGTCTGTCCGCTCCAGAAAATGACGTTGAGCGGGGTGGAGATCACGGCGGAAACCAGGGCAATCAAAATAGCTGCTGGCAAGACGGTAACCGGCCGCTTGAAAAAGCCCCGCTGGTTCAGCCAGGCAACTACCAGGCCGATCCCGATGCTGGTCAAAGCGTAAACGGTGGAAACGGGTGACAGGGTCAAACCGTAGATGACATTGTTGATAAAGCCGCTGATGGCCCCGGCGACAGGACCAGCCAGCATGCTGGCCAGGAAAGTACCAAGTGACCCCAGCCAGACCGGCAATTTCAACCCTTCAGCAAAGGCCTTGGCAACATAGTTGATCCCGACGGCGGCCGGAATTAGGGTCATGGCGTGGGCGGAAAGCTTGAAGGACCAGAAGCTGTCCTTGTTTTTAGAACTGATTTCTTTAGAATCCATTTTGCAACCTCGTGAAAAATATAAACAAAAAGAAAATGACATAAAAACAGGCGATCGTCGAACCAGATCATAAAAGTAAAGGTAACCTATACTTTTATGAAAATGATTTACTACAAGCTTACCACCAGACTAAAGCCTGGGCAAGAGCTTTTTTCGGAGAAGTTAATGAAAGCCTTTTAATTTCGACTTGCAGCAAATATAATATAAACAAGAAATAATAACCGATAAATTATATTCCACGCTTCTTTTTTACTGGTTACCGGAGCAGATCTCTCCCGGTCTTTGATCAAGATTGAAATTACGGAGAGGGACCTGTCAAACAACACTAGCCGCTTGAAAGAGCAGATCGATCAGCTGCGCTCCTACGGCTTTGAAGTTTGGATGGATGACTTCGGCAGCGGCTATTCCTCTCTCAACGCCTTAAACGACTATAGCTTTGACCTGGTCAAAATCGACATGGTCTTTGTCCGCCACCTGGATGACGGACAGTTAAACCGGCTTTTGATTCCGGAAATCGCCAAAGTTGCCCATAAACTGGGTTTGAAAGTACTGGCTTAAGGGGTCGAAACGGAAGAGCAGAGAGACTTCCTGCGAGAAGCGGGCTGCGACCTGCTACAAGGCTTTTTGTTCAGCAAGCCGGTTGAATTGGATGAAAATCAGCAGGTTATTTCCTAAACAGGGTTGGAATGTAAAGTTTAATGTGATGTGATAGTGATGAAAGAGAAAGGAAATAAAAAAATGTTCATGGCCTCAGCTGGCAATTTGCCGATGAAAAAGAAGCAGTTTACGCTGACTACCTGGCTTCAGAGGCGTTTGCCAGGGAAGTAGCCAGCAATAATTTAACCATGGGAATTGCCGTTTCCAGTTTGATCGCGATCATTGGCTTTTTAGGCATATTTGACCTCAATTCAGATTATGCAAATATCTCGGTGCTTCCAGTAATTGCCAGTGAATGGGTCTATCTTTTCCTGCTATTAGCCAACCTGCCCAACCTGTTTTTGCCCCTTTGGCTGTAAAAACACCCGCAGGCTGCCGAGCTTGAAATCCGGATCTGCTTTGCCAACCTGGCGGTCAATGCCATCTTGTCTGGTTTTACCTTGTACACTACCCAGGAGGGGAGCAACTACTTTTTTGAACTGGTCTCGATGATGATGGTCATCTGCGTCTTTCCCTACTATAAAGCCGGGTATGGCTTATCTTTAGTGGCTTTGAGCCTGCTCATGATCTCAGCAATCATTCTTGTCAACCATGTCCAGGTTGCCTGGCAGGATGCCTATGACCTCTTCCTCTTTTACGTTATCGGCCAGGCCTGTATTGTCCTGCGCCGGTACTGGTTTAGGCAGAGCTCTTGGTACAATTACATCCTGCACCAGGCCAACGGGACGCTTTTTGTCAGCAGCCGGACCGATGAATTGACCGGCCTGTATAACCGCCTGGCCTTGCGGGAAGACTTCCCCAACTACAGCAAGCAGGAGGTTGGCGTGGCCATGATTGATTTAGACGACTTCAAGCGCTTTAATGACAATTACGGCCATGGCGGGGATGAAATCTTGATTATTGCTTCTGGCTTAGAAGATGGTGATTTTGTTAAAAAATTGCAGATTTTTCAAGCTGAATATGCTAAACTAAACCAGCAATTAGAAGAGCCAGCCACCTTGAGCATCGGCTATGCTACCGGCGCGGTTGCCAATGAAGAAGAGTTGCGGAAAATGATTCAGCTGGTTGATAACTATCTTTACCAAGCCAAAAGACAAGGCAAGAACCAGGTGGTTGGCGCAGAGAAGAAATGAGGCATTATGTACAGCTACATCCTGAAAGAACAAATCAAGATCTACCGCTACTTGACGGTTGACGCGGTCAACGCCGCTTTGGCGGACTTGCGGCAAAAAGGCATCAGCCTGGAACTGGAGAGCACGGTCGGGACGGCAGGCAACTTCGTGACCCAAAACGACGGGGTGGTGGACCTGGACTACCAGTTAAAGCTGGTCAAGGCGGCCGAAGAAGATCCGGCGGCCCTTCTGACTAAAATCAGCGCCGGCTTAACTGCCGGTCTGGCCAGCAAGTTCGAAGGCGGCCGGGAAAACAGCCAGGCTTTAACCTTCCTGCACCGGGCTAAGAAGAGCGGCAAGGTCAACTTTAAGTTAGACTTGACCATCATCAAGGAAGAAGACGGGGATGAATACCGCCTGGTCAAAACTGACGGTGGCAAGTGGAGTGAAGCCTTTAATACCCGCTTTTTGACCATCCAGGAAGAAACGATTAAGGACTGGGACCAGTGGGAAGACTTGCGCGAGGATTATCTTCGCCTTAAGAACGCAGATCCGGCTGGTCTGTCAGTCGACCTCTACCGGCAGGCAGTCAACCAGATCTACGGTTAAGAAGTGTGAAGCAAAGCAGGCATTTGCCTGCTTTTTTTATGCAGAAAGCTTTGAAATCTCTTACAAAAAATGAAATAATGGTCTAAGAAGCTAGCAAAAATGAGTTTGGAGAAAAAGATGGAAGAAAAGAAAAAAATCAAATTAATCGCGACTGACATGGATGGTACCCTGGTCAATGACGCCAAAGAGGTGCCCGCTTCATTTGCCCCTTGGGTCTTAAGCCACCCGGACCAGCAGATGGTGATTGCCAGTGGTCGGCCATATTACACCAATGAAGAGCTTTTCAAGGAGATCAAAGACCACTTGATCTTCATTGGCGACAATGGCGGCTTGATCTACCAGCAGGGGCAAGTCTTGGCCAAGGCCGGCATTACAGCGGAAGAAGCAAAATTCTGCTTGGACCTCTTTAAAGATGAGCCTCTGGCCAATCCGATTCTCTGCGGGGCCAGCCAGGCAATCTGCCACGACCCTAAAGGTGACCGGAACTTTTTAAAGCAGCTGGATACTTACTATATCAAGCGCCGCTATGTTGAAGACCTTGAAGCTGAAGTAAACAGCGATGAAATTATCAAATTCACTGTTTATATCGAAGGCGGAGCCGCTGAAAGCATCTACCGGCAACTGCCGGAAATGCCGGGCAACTTAAGCGCGGTTTTGGCCGGGCCGGAATGGATCGACATCGTTAACAAGGACGCCAATAAGGGAGCAGCGGTAAAGAAGATCGCTGACCTTAAAGGAATCAAGCAAGATGAAATTCTGGCTTTTGGCGACTACTTAAATGACCTGACCATGTTAGAAGCGGCCGGGACCAGCTACGCTATGGTCAACGGCCACCCGGACTTGAAAAAGATCGCTGACCACATTGCCCCAAGCAACAATGATGAAGGAGTAATGCAAATCCTCCAGGTATACTAGATAGGTAGGTACCGAATCTTAATTTCTTGATTATTTTTTGCAGAAAAGACAAGCAGGATGGCAGAAGAAGAACTTAATGAAGAATTGTTTTACCGGAGCATGCGTTTGCAGCGGCAACTGGCCCAAATGGGAATGCGGTATGAGAAGCTGCACGGAGGCGTCCGGGGGCAGAACCGGACTTGGCCCTGCTCAGCAAGAATGAGGGGATGAAGCAGGCGGAACTGGCCCGCTTTGCCAGAGTAAGGCCATCCTCAATCAGTGAAGTCGTGGACCGTTTGGAGCGGCATGGCTTGATTGAACGGCGCCGGGATAACAGCGACCACTGGGTTTTCCGCCTCTACTTGACTGAAAAGGGAATCTTGCAGTAGGCGATTTCAATGTCAAAATATATTTAAATGCTAGTCGCTAGTCTTTACTAGTGTCTTTTTCTGTGCAAAAATATAACTAACAAAGACGAAAGGACAA
>NZ_QOCY01000014.1:0-23124 GCF_024701915.1 Lactobacillus leichmannii
TTGAATATCGGAATCATGTTTTAACAACCTTAACGGCTTAATATTAATTTGTCCCAATTTTGGGGGTCACATCAGCAGGAAAATCTGCTGACGCTGTTTTTTTTCGATTATTTTTCAACCCGGGCTTTGATTTTGCTCCGCGGGGTCCAATTGAGGGCGAGTACGGCAAAAATAATCATCACAGATGCCGCGTAATCCATCATCTTCGGCTGAAAGTGAAAGACGATGATGGAGCCAATCATGGAGGCCAGCGGTTCAAAGGCATCCATAAAGGCGACCGTCATCCCCGAAATATGGCCTAAAGCATGGTTTTGCCAAAGAGTCGGGATGATCGTGCCCATAACGATGACGACTGACAGGTTGAGATAGACGGTCGGTGAACTCGGCAGGCTGGGCCAGACTGGATGAATTGCCGTCAAAATCAAACCAGAGATAAGCAGGCCCCAGCCAGTAACTGAAATAGTGGACTGCCTGGTCACCAGGGCTTGGGGAAGCAAGCTGTTGGCCGCTGCCCCAACCGCTGACATAATGCCAAAAAGAAGGGTAAGAGGCGCGATCCTAAGGTCATGGATATTGCCATGCGTTGACAGGAGAAAGACTCCGCCAAAAGCAAGCAGGCTGGCCGCGACATCAAACGGCCGCAGAGCCTCTTGCTTAGTCAAAGTCAGATAGGCCAAAACAAAGAAGGGACCGATAAACTGAATGACCGTCGCGATTGCCGCGTTAGCCTGGGCTACTACCAAAAAGAAGCAGTACTGGAAGGGCAGAACGCCGATAACTGCATATGCCAGAAGCTGAACCGCGCTCTTCTTGTCTTTCCATACCTGCCAGGGATGCTTGCCCGTCAGCTGGGCCACAGTTAACAGGATCAATCCTGAGCAAACCTGCCGCATTTGCGTAACCCAAATCGGCGTGATGCGGGGGTCCAAGTTAAAGAGGCCCTTGGCAAAGAGGCCAGAAATACCCCATAGGATGCAGGCAGCAGCTGCCAGGCCAGCCCACTTGCTGTTTGATTTCATCTTTTCTTTCTAATTTTCTTTCTCTCTAGATATAGATTTCATCATTATTCGCATATTTTCAGAAAACAACCTTGTCCATTTTACCACACTGCTGGCAGGACTCTTCAACAAAGTCAAAAAATACCCTGGAAGTCGCGATCAACAACTTCCAGGGTTTGTTTCAAATGGTAAGGATAGAGAGTCAAAGTTTAAAAAATCAGCTATTTCTTGTGAGTCAAGATTCTGACGCGGGTAACAGCCGGGATCTGTTCCAGGTTGAGCACCACCTCGTCTTGGGTCGCCTGGTCGATCTCATCGATGTCGATCATGGTGTAGGCGTACTTGTCCTTGGCCTTGTTGACCAAGTTTTCAATGTTGATGCCACGGCCAGCCAGGTAGGTTGAGATCTGCCCGATCATGTTTGGAATGTTCTTGTGAATCAAAGTGATCCGGTGGTCGCTTTCAAACGGTGCTGACACGTTCGGCAGGTTGACCGAGTTGATAATGTTCCCAGTTTCCAAAAATTCGATGGTTTGCTTTGCTGCCATCCGGGCACAGTTGATTTCCGCTTCAATCGTTGATCCGCCGATGTGGGGCATGATGACGATGTCATCGTTGTGCAAAATCGTGGCATCACTGAAGTCGGTGTAGTACTTGCCCAAACGGTGTTCTGCCAAGGCTTCAACGACAGCCTTGTTGTCAACGATCCCCAGGCGGGCAAAATTGAGCAAGATAGTGTTTGGCTTCATCTGCGCGATCTTGGCGTCAGCAATCAAACCGGTCGTCTCCTCGTTCTTTGGCACGTGGACGGTCACAAAGTCCGCGTCCTTAACGGCGTCAGCGATGCTGGTGGCTCGGTTGATATGGTCTGACAAGCGCCATGCGGCTTCAACCGTCAAGTATGGGTCATAGCCGACAACCTTCATCCCCAAATCAAGGCAGGCATTGGCTACCAGTGAGCCGATGTGGCCCAAACCAATCACGGCCACCGTCTTGCCCAGCAATTCCGTTCCGTTGAAGCTGGTCTTTTCCTTTTCCGTCCGCAGGGTGATGTCCGCGCCCGGCTTGGCGTTAGCTGACCAGTTGGCGGCAGCCACGATGTTCCGGCTGGCGATGATCATAGAAGCCAGTACCAATTCCTTAACGGCGTTGGCGTTGCCGCCTGGAGTGTTGAAGACCACAGTCCCATTTTCCAGGGCCTTGTCCAAAGGCACGTTATTGTAGCCGGCCCCGCAGCGGGCGATGGCCTTCAAATTCTTGGGAAATTCATGGTCATGGAGGTCAACTGATCTGATCAGGTAGGCATCTGGATTGTCAGTTTGGTTAATCCGGTAGTTGTCGCCGAATTCGGCTAAGCCTTCTTTAGCAATGGCATTGTAAGTTTTAATTTGGTACATGGGGAATCCTTTCAAAAATTAGTGCTTGGCGTCAAAATCCTTAATAAAGTCACAGAGGGCCTGAACCCCTTCCAGCGGCATGGCGTTGTAGATGCTTGCCCGCATCCCGCCAACCAGGCGGTGGCCTTTCAAGTTAAGCAGCTGGTGGGCGGTTGCCTCTTTGACAAACTCCGCGTCCAGGTCCGGGTCGCCGCTGACAAAAGGCACGTTCATAATTGACCGGCTGTCTGGATCAACCTTGCTCTCAAAATTCTTGGAGTCAGCCAGGCAGTCATAAAGGAGCTTGGCCTTTTCTTGGTTGATGGCTTCAATACTGGCCACGCCGCCTTTTTCCTTAAGCCACTTAAGGGCCAAGCCAGCCACGTAAACCTGGAAGACTGGCGGGGTGTTCAAGGCTGATTCCTTCTTGGCTTCAGTAGCAAAGTCAAAGAGGCCAGGCAGGTCATCATGCTTGACCAACAGGTCCTTTCTGATGACCAAAACGGTCAAGCCGGCAGGGGCCAGGTTCTTCTGCGCTCCGGCGTAGATAACAGCGAATTTGCTGTAGTCGTATTCCTGGCCCAGAAAATTGGAGGACATGTCAGCTACCATAGGGATGTCGGTCTTAGGAATTTGGTCGTCTCTGTAGGCCGTCCCCATAATAGTGTTGTTGGTCGTGATGTGGAGGTAGTCGTAGTCTTGATCAAATTCAGTCGGGATTTCCGGAACAGCAGTGTAATCGTTGTCCTTGGAGCTAGCGATGATGTCAACGGTTAGGCCTGGTACTTTAGCCGCGTCTTCTGCTGCTCTTTGGGCCCAGTGACCACTGTCCACGACCGCAATCCGGTGGTACTTGCGGGCCAGGTTCAAAGGAATTGTGGTGAATTGCTGGGTTGCCCCGCCGGTCAAGAAGAGGACGTCGTATTCTGCCTGGTCCAACTTCATAAGTTCCAAGAGGTTGGCCTTGGTTTCCGCGTAGAGCTCCTTGTAAAGGGCTGACCGGTGGGAGATTTCCATGACGCTCATGCCGCTGTGGGCATAATCTGGCAAGTCTTGTTTGATTTGGGCAATGACTTCGACCGGCAGCATGGCTGGACCAGCCGCGAAGTTGTAGCATGTCATAAGTGAAGAATTCCTTTCCGAAAAAACAAAGGGCACCCGCCTTGCGTGAGTGCCCTTTGCCATGAGATGTTATGTTGGAGTTGTTGTTTCGGCCTCACTGTTTTAAACTGTGCTGAAGGCCATCACAAATCGCAGCCTTCTTAAGTGGAAGAAGACTGGGAGGAGGAAAAAAGTTTGTTTTGCATTTGAATTGTCTGTAAAGTAAACATTTTTTCGCTCCTTTCGTGTGATTAATTTTATTATAAGTACAAAATTAGAAATGTCAACACAATTTTAATTTTGGTATAATATTTCTTAGCAAAGAAAAGAGAAAAAGAAAGTCTAGAAACAATGGAGGACCAGCATGACCACATTCTACTTTATCCGGCACGGGCAAACCTTTGCCAACAAGGCGGGCCTGAAGCAGGGGACCATCAATACTCCCAACACCTACTT
This sequence comes from Lactobacillus leichmannii, assembly GCF_024701915.1. NCBI lineage: Bacteria > Bacillati > Bacillota > Bacilli > Lactobacillales > Lactobacillaceae > Lactobacillus > Lactobacillus leichmannii. Next base: position 3,932 of record NZ_QOCY01000014.1, read on the forward strand.
GACCGACCTGGGCAAGGAGCAGGCGCAAAAACTGGCTGACCAGTTCGATATCAGCAATTTCGACCGCCTTTTCGTTTCCCCCTTGGTCAGAACCAAGCAGACAGCCGAAATTTTGAACAAGAAGGCCGGCCTGCCGGTTGAAACGGACGACCGCCTGCTGGAGATTTCCTACGGGGACTGGGATGGGCAAAAGAACAGCGAATTGATGGCTGAATACCCGAATTACTTTTCTCCCCTGGTCAATGACGTGACGGAAGACTACGTGCAGGCAGCCCCAAAGGCGGAAAGCTTTGCCCATGTGGAAATGCGGACCGCTGAATTCGTGGAGGAAATCAGCCAAAAGTATCCAGAAGACCAGATCGTGGTAGTGACCCACGGCTTCACGGTCAGATCTTTTGCCATTAATGCCACGGGCGGCCAGGGCCTGCAGATCCTGGAACCAGACAACTGCTCCGTCACCAAGATCCTCGTTGACCCCCTGTCATTTAAGCAGCACCTGGTCTACTACAACCGGACAGTGACTGCTTTTTAGCGATATTTATTAGATATAGAAAAACGGAACCGCTTGGTTCCGTTCTTTTATTTGCTCTTTAATCAACGGACTTTAAAGCATCCAGCATGTTGACGGACTTGATCTTCTTGTGCATGATCAAGGCGACTAAAGCAGTGATCGCGGCCGGAATTAAGGCTGAATAGAGGAAGTTGCTGATCTTCATCGCCGGGTCAAACCTGGCGTTGTCTGGCGGCAGGCTGGTGATGATGAAGGTGTGCAGGCCGATCCCGGCCAGGTAGCCGCAGAGGATGCCGATAATGGAGAGGATAATCGTTTCCCTGTAAATGTAGAGGGTGGTTTCCTGGTCAAAGAAGCCGAGCACCTTGATGGTCGACAGCTCTCTGATTATTTCCTCAACAATGATGTTGGACTTTTTCAATCACGAAGTTGATGTCCCGGTTGGCGTAAACTGTCGTGTCACCGGACTGGTAAGTTTTTGTATTATGCTTCACTTCAATAAGTGCCATGATAGCTTACTTTAGCCATAAAAAAGAGCGTGCCGGAAAATGGCCACGCTCTTACAAGTTGCTGACAAATTAATGATGAGAGCAACTCTTGCCGGTTAAATTTCGTTGATGCCGATTCGATCCAGCTTCTGGTCGCGGATGGTCAGTTCTTCTTCAGTTTCGCCGATACCAACCCCGCAGACCGGCATGAAGCCGGCTGGCAGGTCCAGCTTCATAACTGTTTCTGGGTGAGTGGCCAGAGCAGCTGCCGCGCCAAAGAGGTAGCAAGCCCCCAGGCCCTTGTTTTCAGCAGCCAGAACCATGTTGTGGGCAATAATCCCGGCACTGGCATAGGCCATCTCGTCCTGCTTCTTGGCAGAGACCAAAATCAAGGTCGGCACACCGTACAAGGGATGTGATTCCAGATCGCCAAACATCATGGCTGCTTCCTGGTCGATCTCCTTTAAAAGCTTTGGGTCATTAATGATCGTCAGCTGGTAGTTCTCGTATAAGCCGCGGGCTACTGGAGCCAGTTCAGCTGCTTCGATGATCTTCTTGATCTGCTTCTTGTCAGCCGGCTTGCCAGTATAAGTCCGGATTGACTTACGTGATTTCAACAATTTCGTAAACTTCATGGATGATTTTCCCTCCTGTCAATCTAACAAAACACATGTCTGTCGACTCCTTAGCTCGATTATACCGCAATCACTTCAGTAAGCGGTTGAAAACGGTTTTAAACTTTTTCTACAAAAAAGTTCCCTGCTTTTTCGATAAAAAAGCTTGACTTAAAGGGCAAAAGTCTTTATAGTTAAGAAAATATATGAATGACCTTTAAATTTAGTCCCGTGAGGCTAAGAAGGCAGCTCAAAATCCATATATAAACAAGAAATTCTTGGCAAACATTCGAATTGACAGGAAGACCGGGGAGGAAGCTTTTCGGACAGTTTAAGCAGACTTTGAGAGACCATTTTAGACACGGAGACTGAGTGTATAAAATGGTCTTTTTGCTTAAGTTATTTTCGAAAGGATGCCAAATCATCATGACCACTGTTAGCCAAAACCAAGTCGTTGTCGAAACTGAAGACAAGCAAGACAACTTGCTCCGTCTGCCTTACTTTGTCAGCGTTGAACAACTGAGCGCCGACGACGTGCTGCACCTGCTGCAAAGAGCCCAATACTTCAAGAACGGCGGGGAAGTACCAGCCTTGAGCCGGCCAATCTTCTGCACCAACATGTTCTTTGAAAACTCAACCCGGACCCACACCAGCTTTGAAGTTGCTGAAAGAAGGCTGGGCTTGACTGTAATCCCATTTGACCCATCCCACTCTTCAGTCAACAAGGGGGAAAACCTCTACGACACTGAACTGACCATGGCATCTCTGGGCATCGAACTCAGCGTGATCAGACACCCGGAAAACGCCTACTACAACGAAATCATCCGCCCAAAGGAAGGCCAGCACCTGCAAATGGGCCTGGTTAACGCTGGTGACGGTTCCGGCCAGCACCCATCCCAAAGCATGCTGGACATGATGACCATCTACAACGAATTCGGCCACTTCGACGGCTTGAAGATCATGATCGTCGGTGACTTGACCAACTCCCGGGTTGCCCGGTCAAACATGGAAATCTTGAATACCCTGGGCGCGGAAGTCTACTTCTCAGGTCCGGAATACTGGTACAACGCTGAGGAATTCAGCAAGTACGGCACTTATGTCAAGAACATTGACGATGAAATCCCAGAACTGGACGTCTTGATGCTGCTCAGAGTTCAGCACGAACGCCACAACGGGGCAGAAGCCAAGACTGAACAGCTCTTTGATGCCAAGGACTACAACGCTGCCTACGGCCTGAACCAACGCCGCTACGACATGCTTAAGGATGACGCCATCATCATGCACCCGGGCCCAATCAACCGCGGGGTTGAATGGGACGGTGACCTGGTTGAAGCACCTAAGTCCCGCTACGCTGTCCAAATGCACAACGGGGTCTTTGTCAGAATGGCCATGATTGAAGCTGTTCTGCGCGGACGTAAGTTGGGAGGCCTTGAATAATGGCCATTTTGCTAAAAAACGGCCTGGTTTACCAGGAAGGCGAATTCATCAAAGAAGACGTCTTGATCTCCGGCAGCAAGATCCAGGCCATCGGCCTGGATCTGCCAGAAGAGGGTGCTGAAGTCTACGACTTAAAGGGCAAGCTCCTGGCACCTGGCTTAGTGGACATCCACGAACACTACAGAGAGCCAGGCTTTACCTACAAGGAAACCATCAAGACGGGGTCTGAAGCAGCGTCCCGGGGCGGTTTCACCACGGTCTGCACCATGCCTAATGTTGACCCGATCCCAGATGACCTAGAAACTTTTGAAAAGCAGGTTGCTTTAAACGAAGCCAACAGCTGCGTCCACCTCAAGCAATACGGGGCTATTACTGAAGACCTGACCAGTGATAAGGTGGTTGACATGGCGGCCTTGAAAGAAGCGGGGGCTTTTGCCTTCAGCAATGACGGCCACGGCATCCAGCAAGCCGGCACTATGTATGAAGCTATGCAGGAAGCTGCTAAGGTAGGCCTGGCCATCTGTGAGCACATCCAGGATGACTCTCTTTACCATCATGGGGTGATGAATGCCGGCAAGAAGGCGGAAGAACTCGGCCTGCCAGGCATCCTGGGGGTCAGTGAATCTGCACAATTGGCTAGAGACCTGGTTTTGGCCCAGGCTACCGGGGTTCACTACCATGCCTGCCACGTTTCTACCAAGGAAAGCGTGGAACTGATCCGGATCGCCAAGGAATACGGAATCAATGTAACCGCCGAAGCCACACCCCACCACCTGCTTTTGAGCGAAGAAGAGATCGACGGCAACAACGGTTACTACAAGATGAACCCGCCGCTTAGATCAAAGGAAGACCAGTTTGCCTTGATTGAAGGGATGCTGGACGGGACGATCGACTTGATCGCGACTGACCATGCTCCGCACAGCCGGGAAGAAAAGGCCGGTGATATGCGGAAGGCTGCTTTTGGGATCATTGGCAATGAAACTGCTTTTGCCTGCCTTTACACCAAGTTCGTCAAGAGCGGGCAAATGGACCTGAGCCTGCTTTTGGACCTCATGAGCTACCAGCCAGCCAAGCTCTTTGGCCTGGACGCTGGTGTCCTGGCTCCAGGCAAGGAAGCCGACCTGGCCGTCTTTGACCTGGACCACGCCGAAAAGCTGTCCGAAGAAGACTACTTGTCCAAGGGGGTTAACACACCTTTCACCGGCCAGGAAGTCTACGGCATGACCGCCTTGACTTTTGTCAGCGGCAAGCTGGTTTACAAGAGCAAACATTTTGCCGACTAGGCAAATGGCAAAATAAAATTTTTACCACAGAAGAAAATAACTAGCAAAAGACGAAAATAAGTCCTTCTCTAATCAGAGGAGGACTTATTTTGTTTGGCGCTGGCATTGAGGGCGGCCCGTTGCTCTCTTTGGTCAACGTGGGTGTATAGGTCGGTGGCTGAGGTGCCTTTTTGCCCCAGTTGCTGGGCGACCATGACCTGGTCCTTGGTCGCCTGATAGAGTTCAGAAGCGACCGTGTGGCGGAGCTTGTGGGGAGTGAGCGGGTGGCCGAAGGCAGCAGAATACTTGCCAACCATTTTTTCGATGGCATTGGTCGTCATCCGCCGGCATTCCTGGTGGTAGCTGGTTAAGAAAAAGGCCTTGTTAGTGGCTGGGGCCTTGTAGCGGTCTGCCCGGATTGCCAGGTACTTTTCCAGGTAGGGGAGGGTCCAGTCAGCAACTGGCACTGAGTCTCTCTGTCCGCCCTTCCGGGTGATATCTAAAGTTGCCTCTTTTAAGTTGAGGTCCTTCATGTCAACCCCGGCGCATTCAGAAACCCGGATTCCCGTGCCTAAGATCAAAGCGATGACAGCCATGTCCCGTTCCTTGTTTTGCTTAAAAGAAGAAAGGGCGCGTCCACTGCAGAGGCCGGCAAATTTTTGGTCCAAAAAGTCCATGAACTGGTATTTCAAGTTGCCGGTGTACATGTGAGCTTCTAAGGCATGAGCCCGGTAGTTCAAGGTGCTTGTATAAGGAAGGGAATTGATCTTGAGCATGACATTGCGGTCAAAATAAGGCTCGCCATTGTTCTTGTCAGCCGTGATCGTCAAGTACTTGTACAAGGAGCGCAGGGCGTTGAGCGACCGGTTGACGGTCGTCGGGGAGTTGAGGTGGCCCTGCTTGTTCCTGCTGTGCTCCAGTTTATCCAGGTAGAGCATGACATCACTTCGGCTCAATTTTTCCAGGTCGCTTGGCAGCACTTGGCTGGGACTTTTCGCCTGGGTCAAATTTTCAGCGATCAGCCAGGAGAAGAAGCGGCGGATTTCCGTTAAGTACTGGTAGCTGGTGGTCAGAGAGTGCCTTGTTTCCAGCTGGTATTCCTTGACGAAGTCCGGCATCTGGGCCATTTCCCGGTCGATGAGGGAGAGGTATTTCTTGGTTTCCATATGACTCCTTATCCTTTCTCCAAAAAGTGGTTCTTGTACTCGTCTTCAATGATGGTCAGCATTTCTTCTAAGATGCTATAATTACCAATATTTTTCCGTTAGCTTAATTATACTAGAAAGAAGTCAAATCGACAGCTAGTTGATCAGTTGACTGTCTTTCAGCCAGGCGGCTTTTTGCTTAGAAAAGCGGTAAAATAGAGCTGACTATTGAAAAAATGAAAGAGGCAGAAAAATGCTCAAGTTTATTACAGCCAGCGACAGTTTCAAGGAAAGCTTGTCAGCCAAAGAGGCCTGCCAGGCCATGGCAGATGGGATCAAGCGGGTCTTTCCCGAGGCCGAAGTCGTCCAGGTCCCCATGGCCGATGGCGGGGAAGGGACGGTCGATGCAATCTTGTCCTGCATCCCCGGGGAAAAAGTGGAAAAGATGGTTACCGGTCCCGATGGTAGAAGGCTCTTGGCCAGCTATGGTCTGATCAATGACGGGGAATGCGCGGTGATCGAGACGGCAGCAGCCAGCGGCCTGGGCTTGCTTGCGAAAAAGGACCGCGATCCAATGACGGCAACTACTTTTGGGACCGGGGAGCTGCTGCTTGACGCGTTGAAGCGGGGCGTTAAAAAGATTATCGTGGGCTTAGGCGGCAGCGCGACTAACGATGGCGGTGCCGGCCTGGCTCAGGCTTTAGGGGTTAGGTTTTTAGATAAAAATGGCCAAGAGCTGCCTTTTGGCGGAGGAAGTTTAGACCAATTAGCCAGAATTGATACCAGCGGCTTGGCTTCCCGCTTAAAAGAAGTTGAAATCATTTTAGCTAGTGACGTGACCAATCCTTTGACCGGACCCAATGGAGCATCTGCGGTTTTCGGCCCGCAAAAAGGTGCGGACAAGGAGATGGTCCAGAAGCTTGACGCTAGCCTTCACCATTATGCGGCTGTGATCAAGGAGCAAGTTGGAAAAGACGTAGAGAACGTTCCTGGCAGCGGGGCGGCTGGCGGCCTGGGAGCGGGCTTTTTGGCCTTCAGCAAGTGCCAGATGAAGGCGGGCGCCCAGATCGTGATCGAGGAGAGCCATTTGGCGGAAAAGATGCGGGATGCTGACTATGTCTTTACGGGTGAAGGCGGGATTGACTTCCAGACTAAGTTCGGCAAGACACCCTATGCCGTGGCCCAAGTTGCCAAAAAGCTTGGCATACCGGTTTTTGCCCTGGCTGGCCAGGTTGGAGATGGAATTGACAGCTTATATGAAGCAGGCTTTACGGGGATTTTTGGCATCCTGCCAGGCATCTGCAGCTTGCCGGAAGCTTTAGCAGGCGGAGTAGATAATTTAGCCCGGACCAGTGAAAACGTAGCCCGGGTGGTTAAGGCCGCCAGGGTAAATTTACAGTAAAGGCTTACTGTTAAGGAAAAATAGCATTTTTTGTCTTTCAGCCGATTTTTTCGCATATGTTCTGTAATTTTTTTCAAAAAATTGTGATAATAAGAATAGACGCTGAAAGAGAATTCAAAAATTAAAGGGTGCAAAAAGATGAAAGAATACTATCTAGACTATCGTGAGCAAGTGCGGAACATCTTGGATGCTTTGGACGACAGCAGTACATCCTTGCGCCTGGGAGCAGTCGCGATTGAAAACCTCTTGACCCTGGCCAGAGTTGACCTGGATGATGAAGACGAAGAAGATTCTGATGACTCAGACGCCATTGAAGAGGCAGATAGCGGCGGGGACCTAGCAGATGCGGAAACAGAGGACAAGAAGCAAGTTAAAATCATCCGTCATGAAGAACCAACCGCCAGCATCCATTACCAGCTCTGCCGCTTTTCCCGGGCCTTGAAGGGCGGGAGTTTTTACACCGAGCAGGGGGACCTGGTCAGCGAGATCAATGAGCTGGCCGTCAGAAATCTGAACGTGGAAAACCGCGATTTAGTCGAGCTGGACCCCAGCAGCCAGCCGCCCCGGGTAGTCCGGATAGTGGAAGCCGGCAACCTGCCTTCTAATATCGCGACTATGTCATATGGGATCGTAGAAAGGGATCCTGCCGGCGACTTGTATGTCAGCCGCAGCGCCATGGGCGAGAGCTTAAGTGAGTGCGCGGGCATTGACCGCTATGAGGTGCCGGCGATCATTGATGCTGGGCAAACCGAGACAGGTTTTGTCCATGAAGGCGACATCGTTGACTTGGCCTGGTATAAGAACAGCCCCAGCAATATGATCGTCCGCTGGGTCAGCCAGACTAAGGGAGAAGAAGCTCCAAAGAAGGAAAAGCCGGCTGAAAAGAAGGTAAAAAGCGAAAAGGAAGACAAGGATAAAGAAGAGAGCATAACGACCTTGAATTTCGACCTGCATGGCCGCAGCGTGGCGGTGGTCATCGGCAATGAGCTCCGCAGCCAGGAGATTCAGAAGATGGTAGGTGAGCACCACGGCCGCTGCAAGGTGATTGACGCCTTCAAGTTTTCCGATACGGAATCTTTTTACAAGCACGCTCTCAAGCGAGCTGACGTAACGGTCATGGTGCAGAATTTGAACAAGCACTCAACCAGCAAGGCTCTGCGCAAGTATGCCAAGCGGCTGGCCATCGCGGACTCGGCGGGCCTGTCTTCAATTGAGCGGGCGATCTACCGGGCTATGCACGGCCTGCCGGCTTATGAGACATCTACCCAGCCGATCGCGTATCCGGTCAAGGAGCTGGCACTTAGTTAATTTTTAGAAAGGTTGGCGGTAAAGTGGCATTTTTGGACAAAGATAAATTCGTTGAGATGGATAAAATCGGTGCGACCTGGCTGGACCGGGGGGCGGAAGCCTACAGGCAGGGGGACTATGAACTGGCCCTGCAGTGCTATAAAAAGGCAGCTGACTACGGCAATTCCCAGGCTATGTGCAATTTAGGCTACATCTATGCATTTGGCCGGGTTGGTGAAGCCGACCAGGAGAAGGCTTTTTACTACTTTACTCAAGCATCTTTGGCCGGCAACCCTAATGCCTTCTATAAGCTGGGGGATGCTTTCCGTTTTGGCAATTTTGTAAAGAGAAACGACGAGATTGCCTTTCAATATTACAGCATGGCGGAAAGCGTCCTGCAGGAAGGCGACGAAGACATGATTGCTGAGATCGACTACCGCCTGGCCCTTTGTTACGCCAGAGGCTGGGGGACTGACCAGCGCTGGGACCTGGCCTTGAAGTATATCAATGAGGCTCAGCTTTATGCCTACCGGAACAAGCAGCATGGCGAGTACAACTGGCAAAAGACCAGCCAGCGGATCAACAAGCTGCATGATGAGATAGTAAGCGAAATGTTTTCATAAGTTTTAAGCAGCTGCCTGGGGCGAACCGGGTAGCTGCTTTTTTCTGATTTATCCAAAATAGCTATTTTCTTTGGCCTCACAATCAGATTGGCTTATAATGATATATGCAAAGATAATAATAACTGGATAGATGTAAAAGTGATAGATAGATTATGCGTGTTTAACCAGCATGCTGCTGTCAACCTGCTAGACTACTATACAACTATTTAGATAATTATTTCATTATTTATTGCTGGCTTGCTTGCCTTGGTCTACAAGAACATCCACTACAGCAAGCAACAGCTACTGGTCTTTAGGCCTCTTGCTAATCATCAATTTAATTGAGTGGACTTCGGTCATGTTGGATGGCTGCTCGGGCCAATACAGAATATGGTTGGTAATCAACAAGTTTTTAAACCACAGCTTGATACCATTTCTAGGCTACTTCGTTATTCATATTTGGGTTCGGCATTCAAAGTATGACCGCCTGCTGGCAGTATTGTTGCCGGGGAATGTTCTCTTCCAGCTTGCGTCAATTGCTACCGGCTGGACCTTTTCGATTGACCAGAATAACCACTATCATCAAGGCCGTTATTACTACGTTTATTTCATTATCTGCATTATCGTGATGTTCGCGATTGTATCTGCCTATCACCAGTTTGAGCAAAAGACTTTCAGCGGCGACTGCCTCTTTATGTTCTATACCTTTTTCGTGGTTTTTCTGGGGATCGTGATCCAGGAAGTGAGCGGGGGAGCTTTACGGACGACCTCATTGACGATTGCGATCGGGATGTGCTTTTTGCTGAACCGCTTCAACAATTTTACCCAGAAGGTCAGCACATGAAGATTAGCCGGGACAATGTCGTGATGCGGACGGATGTTATGACGGGGATAGTAAAAGCAAGAAGGTTGACAGTCCGCGCCTGCTTGGGTTACCTTAAACTTGTATTCAGGGGATAGAGGACAAGTTGGGGTAACTATTATGTTTACGATTTCGTTTTTGATTTTACTGATATTTTTAACTATTGTGGCCGTGCCGGTGGCGATCGCCGCTTTTCTGCTCAAGGTCTCGTTTAAGATCCTGGGCTGGCTGATCGGCATCTGCTTTACTTTGGCCCTGCTGATCAGTTTGCTATTGATTAGCGTGATGTAGGGGAAACGCTTCCTAGAGACCTGGGAGGCGTTTTTTGATGGAAAAAGGAGCTGACAATGAAAGTTTGGATGAGAGTTAGGCGCGACAAGGAAATGAATTCTGGATGTGCCGCACAGTATTAATATCGCTACAGCAATGTATGGCTTCCGGGAATTAGGCGCTAAGATCGTACCATATCACTTTATAGACGAAATTGAGGAAAAAATTGGCCCAGAGGACATAGTGCTGGACTATATTGAGCAATGCCAATGGGTGTTTAAAGAATTCGGCCATCCAACTTATATGGACTGCTATCCGGAAATATTAAAGCCGTTTTTAAAGAGAAAGATTTGGCGGGATACGATAAATAGTTTTTCCAGAAATGAGAAAAAGTGGTTGGCAGGTTACTTTATCAAGCCGGTTAAGGATAAGGCTTTTACCTGGAATTGATGGAGAAGAACAATCTGAGTCTTACGGAGCAAGAGGGGACGCAGTTAGGGATGGCTTTGACAACGATCATGGTAAACATGACGTAGCATGGGCGTCTCACGCAAGAGCAACTTGTCCAAGAATGCAAGAATATTTTGTTGCAGAAGAATAGGAGAATCATGGCAGAAGGCGATGGCCGGCTTGGACCAGGGGAATTGCAGGAACTTTTAGCTGCAAACAATATGAGTGAAGAAGAGTTTGCGGCAAGAGAGTTTGAAAAGGGGACTACGATAGTTACAGGCGGGGAAAATGGCTCAACAAAAAGTATCACTCCTTACTATTTAGATGAAAAAACGGGATATGTCCAAGCAGATGCTGAACTCGAGGTTAAAAATCCGGTTGATAAGGTCATTGTCATCGGAACCAAGGAAAGCAACTAATCTGTAGTTTAATCAAACTCCATACTAACAAACCGCATCCCGTTCATGGGATGCGGTTTTGCGATCTAAGGGACTATAGATTTCACGTATACCAATATACAAGCTAAGTATTCGCCAAAAGTATAGCTAAAGGCTACAATAATTATTAAAGAATGTTAGCGGTTTTTTATACAGAAAGCGAGAAAAAATGAAAGCAGCATATTTCGTAAAAAAAGGGCCTGGTTGAAGCCCGGGAAGTTGAAGATGCAACACTTGAACAAGACACCGACGCGGTTATCCGCGTAATTAGAGCTTGCGTCTGCGGATCAGACCTGTGGTGGTTCAGAGGCATTTCTGACCGGCCGGAAGGCACAGTTGGCCACGAAGCCATCGGGATCGTAGAAGCAGTCGGTGACAAGGTTGATAATGTCAAGGTCGGCGATTTCGTTATCGCTACGTTCACCCACGGCTGCATGAAGTGCAAGATCTGCAAGGCTGGTTTTGACGGCAACTGTCCAAACGTGGAAGTTGGCGGCAACAAGGGTTACCAATCTGAAAAGCTGCGTTTTAAGAATGCCAGCGCCTTGGTAAAAATCCCTGGCCAGCCAAGCGACTACACTGAAGAGCAATTGAATGACCTGTTGACTTTGTCAGACGTTATGGCAACTGGCTACCATGCTGCGGCTAGCGCGGAAGTTAAGCCGGGGGATGCAGTAGCAGTTATCGGTGACGGCGCGGTTGGTTTGTGCGGGGTTATCGCGGCTAAGCTGCTCGGTGCTGAAAAGATCATTCTGCTTAGCCACCACGAAGACCGGGCAGCCTTGGGCAAGGAATCCGGTGCAACTGACATCGTCAGTGAACGTGGTGAAGACGCGGTAAAGAAGGTTTTGGAACTGACTGACGGCTACGGTGCTGATGCTGTTTTGGAATGCGTTGGGGCAAGCAGCTCTATCGATCAGGCTGGTCAGATCGCCCGTGCTGGCGCGATTGTCGGCCGGGTAGGGGTTCCGCAAAAGGAACCTGAAACCAACAAGTTCTTCTGGAAGAATGTCGGCTGTCGCGGCGGGATCGCTAACGTCACTACTTACGACCAGGAAGTCTTGCTGGACGCTGTTTTGAAGGGCGAAATCCACCCAGGTAAGGTCTTCACTAAGAGTTTTGACCTTGATCATGTGCAAGACGCATATGAAGCGATGGATCAACGGCAAGCAATTAAGTCATTGCTGGTCGTGGCAGACAAGTAATTTTTTAAAAAAGGGCATTGAGTGATAAAAATGGCAGAAAAACAAACTGCAGGCCTCGATTACTTGGGCAAGTTGGCACCGAAGTTTGCGGAGCTGAACGACACGTCTTGTTTGGGGAAGTTTGGTCAAGAGAAGACAAATTGTCGGCGAGAGACCGGAGCATGATTACTATTGCGGCGCTGTTTTCCGCAGACTTGTACCCGCAACTGAAAGCCCACTTGGAATTGGGCAAAAAGCATGGGATCACCAAGGAAGAAGCAGTGGAGATTGTTACTCAGCTTGCTTTCTACTGCGGCTGGCCTAAGGCGTGGAGCACTTTCCCGTTGATTGAAGAAGTCTACGGGGACTAAAGCAGAATATACAAAAAGATCGTCAGACCACATGGGGGAATGACGATCTTTGTTTTTACAGTTTACTTGTGGCGGGAAGGCAGGGTGAAGTACTTGTCCATGTTATAACCATATACTTGCGGGTACACGTACACTTTGCCCTTCTTCAAGACAAAGTTCATTTTCTTTAAGTTGTTTGACTTGAAGTAGACATTATTTTTGTTCTTGTTGGTTTTCTTAACCGCGGCAGACTTGCCCTTCAGTTGCGGCAACTGGTAGGAAAAAGTCGCCTTCATTCCATGTTTGTATTTCTTAACTGTCCGGTAATGGTTGACCGTGTACTTAGCTGAGCTGGCTTCTGCCTTAGGGGCAGCCACCAGACCAACAGTCATAGCCGCGGCAAGCGCGCCAGCCATCAAGATGGTACCGGAAATGGATCCCGACCAAATTGTCATGGTCAACCTGTCAGGCAGAGGGGACAAGGACGTTAATCAAGTTGCCGCCTACCTGGGTGAAGAAATTTAAGTGATTTAATATACAAGGCCGGAAAGAGACCCCATTCTCTTTCCGGTCTTCCTTTTGTCTGGAGATACGCAAGAAATTATATTGTTATCACTTTTTTCTCCTAAGAATTAGAACATTGTTTCTATAGGTAAAAACTGGTTGGTTTAGCTGTCGACTATCTGACCCGCTTTATGTCAGGGGCAAGTGCCCAAGAATCTTTCGAAATTTCGCTGCGGGGAGCAAGTAATATTGGAGAAGATGCTTTAGCTGCAAAGCTGCTGGCAGAAGTGAAAGGACTGGATGATCGCTCGATTACGAATGCCATTAAGCTGACCAGATTCGATGTCTACTACCGGGCTGGCCTTGGCTATAAGCCAGTTAGCGAGATTAAGCCGGATCAAGCAACGATTCAAAACGTGAGGACGATGGTTGAACGCTCACTGCATTTTCTTGAAGTCTATGGCCCAAAGCTGCTGGATGGATTTACTTTTGAAGGCGGCTATACAGACACGGTAAGCAAGGGGGATGGTGACTTAACCACGGCTGACACCCTCTGGGACTTTAAGGTGTCGAAGGCGAAGGTGAAAAAAGAGTACACACTGCAACTACTTATGTACTGGCGGATGGGCTTGCATTCGGTTCATCCCGAGTTTCAAAGCATCAAGTATTTAGGTATCTACAATCCCCGTCTGAATCAAGTCTATCGCATTGCCGTCACTGACATTTCTGAAGATGTTATTAGGGAAGTCGAAGAAAAAGTAATCGGGTATGGGATGCTGTAATGCAAAAAATGGTAGTTCAGAACGGACAATGTCATTAAGTTAAGGCATTGTGCTGGTTGAGCAGACCTATACCTTTTAATATACAGGGCGGGTCAAACCGTCAGTATCTGGGTCAGCAATCCCCAGGCTGTCCCGGCTGCCAAAAGTTGGTCGGCATTGACTGGAGAGCTTCCTTCTGGGTTGCCGCCAAAGCAGAAGTCCCGGTTTCACTTGCCGAATTTTCCTGGAACTTCATTATAGATGCCTAAAAGGCTGGTTTCAATCACCCGGCTGATCTTATTCGCTTCAGCCGCCGCGATAATGTTTTTGGTTGGGCGGTTGTTACCAGCGTCGTCATGGTCAACGACAGCTGAGAAGATCATGTCACAGCCTTTAGCCGCGTCAACTACATCTTGTTTGTTGTTGATGTCACCATCGACCAAAGTTACCCGGTCTGGGTAGCGGTCTTTTAAGTTTTGCAAGCGGCTGGCCCGGCGCAGGAGCAAGACCAGGTCAACATCCTTGAACTTGTCTTCAGTCAAAATTCTTTCTTCAACAATGCGGGCAATTTGACCGTTAGCTGCCAAAATCAGTAATTTCATGTTTATTATTTTCCTTTCTGCTTGTAGGATTCTCTTGATGCTTTTATGATAGCGGGGCGCAAGCTTTTTGAAAAATGTTCAATGTGCAAGATAGTATGCAGGAAGGACATAGTAGATATCAAATGCTGTAAATTCTGATGTATATAAAAGATCATGATTGCGGATAACATAGGATCAGCCCTTTTTTCAGCCCTATTTTTTCGAAAATAGGCAATAAAGGTTGATCAAAAGGAAATGCTTTCACTTCAGTAGAGAAAAAGTTAAAATAGTATTTATAATGTAATACAATCAGCATCGTTAGGTAAGTTGCTGTTTAGGGAAGGGGAAAGCTATGACTTTAGAATCACAACTGGAAGACAACCTAATCGCGCAGTTGACGCAGGATGTCCATCAGTGGAAGTTCCGTGATGATTTACGCACCGTAGATCAGCTTTGGGACAACTTTTTCCGTATCTTGGAATCAAACAATAAGGATCAGTTAAATGACCATCCGTTGACTCCTAACGAAAAAATGACGGTGAGAACGGCGATCGTTAAACCGACCTTTTACCGGGCAACGGAGTTTATGGTCGGGGCCAACCGGCAGGTTCGCTATCACTTAAGAAGAGAAGATTCTTCTATTCCCGACGCTGATCTGCTGATTTTAGACAATACCAACATTGCGGGTGGAAACTCAGTTTATGAAGTTGTACACCAGGTTCAGCTACAGAAGAAGACCGCGCTTAATCAAGACCGTCGTTTCGACGTTAGTTTGTTGATCAACGGTTTGCCGGTGATTCACATTGAGCTTAAAGCGCCAAATGTTCCTTATAAGAAGGCCTTTAACCAAATTCAAAAGTATATCGACGAAGGACAATTTACTGACATTTACAGCTTCGTAGAAATGTTTGTGGTAACTAATGGTACTCAAACAAGATATATATCTGCTGGGCAGAATTTGAATGCCAAGTTTTTAACGGCCTGGGTTGATAAGAATAATAAGCGGGTAGACAATTATCTGAGTTTTGCAGAAGAGGTTTTGTCAATACCTGCTGCTCACCATATGATTGCCGACTATGTGGTTTTAGACAGCGAAAGCAAGAGCGTTATCCTGCTCCGTCCTTACCAGATACATGCGATTCAAGCGATTTTTAAGGCTTCTAGAGAGAGTAAGTCGGGCTATATTTGGCATACGACAGGGTCAGGTAAGACGTTAACTTCGTACAAGGTTGCCCGTAACTTGTTGCAAATTCCGTCAATTGATAAGTCAATCTTCCTAATCGACCGTAAAGACCTGGACACGCAGACTACAACTGCTTTCAAGATTTACGCCAACAACGATACGATCAGCGTTAACGAAACAAATAATAGTTATGACCTTGCTGACCAGCTGACTGATGGCGACCGGACTGTAGTAGTTACTACCCGCCAGAAGATGCAAAACATGTTTAAGCGGATTGATGAATTAGATCAGTTGCCTAAACGGTATGAGAATTTAAAGAATATGCGGCTAGCCTTCATCGTCGATGAATGTCACAGAACGATTACCCCTAGCCAAAAGCGGGAGATTGATAAATTCTTTAGCCGCAAACCGCTGTGGTATGGCTTTACTGGTACGCCAATTTTTAACGAGAATGCCCGGGCAAAGAATGGTCAAGACGCGCGGACGACTGAAGAATTATATGGGCCAGTCCTGCACAAGTATACGATCGGGGATGCAATTAGAGACAAGATGGTTTTGGGCTTCTCCATCGATAATCAAGGTGGCAGCAACGAAGATGGGAATGAAGAAGACACCAAGAAAATGGACCAGATTTACCGGTCCAAGGCCCATATGCATTCAGTTGCGACGGCAGTAATTAAAGCGGCGTACCGCAAGCAGGGCCTTATTTCTGGTAAGAAATACTCAGCCATTTTGACGACTTCGTCAATTGAGCAAGCCCAGAAGTACTACCGTATCTTTAAGAAAATCATCGATGGGGAAGACGAAGAATTCAAGATTCCGGAACGAATCAAGAAAGTGGCACCAGACTTCCCAAAGATCGCTATTACTTACTCAGTTAGTGAAAACGAAGATGATTCAGAATCAGTGCAAGATGAGATGAAGCAGTCGCTTGCGGACTACAACGCCGTTTATGGGACGAACTTCTCGATGGCTGAGCTGGATCAGTACAATCAAAACGTTAATGCCCGGCTTGCCCGCAAGAAGGCTCAATACCAAGCTGACAACCAACGCTTAGACCTAGTGATAGTTGTTAACCGTTTGCTGACTGGTTTTGACTCACCAAGTTTGTCGACTTTGTACATTGACCGGCCGCCAATGAGTCCACAGGACATTATCCAGGCTTTTTCTAGAACCAACCGGATTTTTGATAAAGACAAGACTTGGGGACAAATCGTAACTTACCAGTATCCCAAGACCTTTAGTGAAAAGATTGATGATGCGATCGTCCTATATTCTAATGGCGGGGAGAAGTATGCGGTTGCTCCAAGCTGGGAAGAATCAAAACAAAGCTACATATCAGCCCGGTCTAAAATTGAAATGTACAGCTTCGACGCAGATGGACCGTCAATTTATGATGCTTCCAAGGAAGAAAAGAAGAAATTCGTTAAAGCTTTCCAAGAATTTGACAAGGCTTTGGCTGCAATCAAGACCTATGATGAATTAGATACCGAAGAAGGCCTAATGCAATTAGGTGTGAGCGACATTACACCAGATGATTGGGAAGCCATGCGGGGAGTTTATGAGGATATTCTGGACGATCTGCGGAAAGATCCAGATGAAGATCCTGATCACAATGACGACATCGATGATGAATACGAACTTGAATCATTCGGACAAAAGGAAATCGATGAGCGCTATATCATGAACTTGATCCAGGCATTCTTGCCAGAGAGCTCTAACAATCAAGAAGAAGCTAGCAGCAATGAAATTTCTCCTGAGACAGTCAAGGAAATCAATGGCCACATTGATGAATTGGCGAAGACAAACGAGCTTTTGGCAGAGATCATGCGGAAGCTCTGGCAGCAGATTTTGCAGGATCCGGCTAAATACGCTGGCAAGCAGGTCGATGAGCTCCTTGAATCCTTGATTGACCAGCAATTGCAATCAATCATGCGTGAGTTTGCTGATAAATACAAGGTTGACTACGACCAGTTCCGGTACGTTATGGCTAACTATGACCCTAAGTTAAAGGGAAATAAGCAAAAGGGGATGAATGACCTTTTGGACAAGGAACGTTTTGTCGACTACTTGAATGACAATCCGGATTCTGACTTAAATAAGCCGTACCGCTGGAAGAGTGAAGTTCGGGAACAGGCCAAGCAATACTATGTCGATAAGATTGGCCCGTTAATTAACAGAGAAGCATAGAAGGAAGAAGAATATGGCAGAAGAAAATTCAACAGTTAGCTTGCAGAGTGGTTTGTTTGCGGCTGCAGACGTCTTGCGTTCAAAGATGGACGCCAATGAGTATAAGAACTATCTTTTGGGGACTGTTTTCTATAAGTACCTTTCAGACCAACAGCTTTATAAGTTGGCTGAAGATGCTGGTGAAGATGATATTACTTTAGACGAAGCTCAGAAGATCTATGAGGAAAGTCTTGAAGAAGAAGACCTCTTGGAAGAAGTTAAGGATGAGCTTGGATATTTGATCGAGCCGGAATACACCTACACCAAGATCTTAGATAATGCCAACGATGGCAGTTTCCAACTCAATCAGTTAGGGGATGCCTTTAACAAGCTAGAAAGCCAAGGCAGCAGTTTTGAAGGCTTGTTTGACGACTATGACCTGTATTCAAAGCGGCTGGGTCAAAACTTGCAGAAGCAGACAGATACAATTGCCGGAGTGCTTAAGGCGATCGGGAAATTAGAACTGGTTAAGACTCCTGGTGACACCTTGGGGGATGCTTACGAATACTTGATCAGTCAATTTGCCTCAGAATCAGGTAAGAAGGCCGGTGAATTCTATACCCCTCAAGAAGTTTCTGAACTTTTGGCACGGTTGACTTTAGTCGGTAAGGATTACTCTTCTGGGATGAGCGTTTACGACCCGGCTATGGGATCAGGTTCACTGCTGCTGAACTTTAGAAAGTATGTTCCAAACTCATCAAGAATTACTTATTACGGGCAGGAAATCAACACATCAACCTTTAACTTGGCTAGAATGAACATGATTTTGCACCACGTTGATCTGGCAAACCAAAAGTTGAGAAACGGGGATACGTTAGACGAGGACTGGCCAGCTGAAGAAACCACTAACTTCGACTCAGTTGTTATGAACCCGCCATATTCACTTAAATGGAGCGCGGACAAGGGCTTCTTGGATGACCCACGTTTTTCTAAATACGGTGTTTTGCCGCCAAAGTCTAAGGCGGACTATGCTTTCTTGCTTCACGGCTTCTACCACTTGAAACACAGTGGGGCAATGGCTATCGTTCTGCCACACGGGATTCTTTTCCGTGGTGCAGCGGAAGGAAAGATCCGGCAAAAGTTGCTTGAAGAGGGCGCGATTGATGCAGTAATAGGTTTGCCTGCAAACTTGTTCTACTCAACTGGTATCCCAACTACTATTGTCGTTCTTAAGAAGGACAAGCAGGATCGGAGCGTGCTGTTTATTGACGCATCTAAGGAGTTCGAAAAGGTTAAGACTCAGAATAAGTTGCGGCAAGAAGACATTGATAAGATCTTGAAGACCTATGAAGAGCGGCCAGTAGATGTTGAGAAGTATGCCCACTTAGCAAGTTTTGATGAGATCAAAGAAAATGACTTCAACTTGAACATTCCACGTTACGTTGATACTTTTGAGCCAGAACCAGAAATTGATCTGCGAGACGTGGCTAAGGAACTACGGGATATTGACCAACAGATCAATGAAAACGAGAAAGAACTGGTAGGGATGCTTAAGGAATTGACTTCAAGTGACGATGATATCATGGCAGGATTGCAGAGCATCATCGAAGATTTTGAGGAGGAAATCCGCTAATGAAAGATGAAAAAAAGGCCCCTAAACTGCGGTTTAAAGGCTTTACTGACGATTGGGAGCA
>NZ_QOCY01000015.1:0-24805 GCF_024701915.1 Lactobacillus leichmannii
GTCAGGGAAATAAGTGGTATTACTTTGGTAGCAATGGTGACGCAGTAACTGGCTTACGTCATTACGGCAATAATAAGCTAGAATATTACGGCGCGGACCACGTTCAATATCGTAACCGGTATTATCAAGAAGGTAATAAATTCTATTACTTCGGTGGTAACGGTGACGCAATGGTAACCATCCGTGGGGCAATTGAAAACGGCAAGTTTAATATTTATGATATTCGGACAAACAAGCTTATTAAGAGCCTCGACGCTGGTACTTGGGAGAACTTGGCCTATTCGATGGATGCCAACTCCATTAACAATGTTGATGGCTACCTTAGCTACAGTGGTTGGTACCGACCAATTGGAACAAGCCAAGATGGTAAGACATGGTACAAGACCGGGGCTGGTGACTGGCGGCCAATCTTGATGTATGTATGGCCAAATAAGGATGTTCAGGCACAATTCATTAAGTATTTTGTTAATCATGGTTATGAGAATGCTAATTATGGATTAACAAAGGGATCGGTAGCAAATCTTAATAAGGACACAGATGCAACAGTTCTTAACACGGCAGCACAAAATCTTCGTTACGTAATTGAACAAAGTATTGCTACTAATAAGGGAACGGGTAAGTTAGCAAATGACATTAATGGTTTTGCAGCTACTGTTCCTGAACTATCGGCTTCATCTGAATTATCAGTACAGAGCATACCAAATTATAAGCCTGATGAAAGCGGAACTGTAGATAACGATCAAGTAATCTTCGTTAATGACGCTGATAGTAAGTATCGCTTAATGAACCGTACGATCAATAACCAAACTGGTAATGATAATAGCGATAACAGTCCTGAGTTATTGGTTGGAAATGATATTGATAACTCTAATCCGGTGGTACAAGCTGAGAACCTTAACTGGGAATACTTCTTGTTAAATTATGGTAAGCTGATGGGTTATAACCAGGATGGTAATTTTGACGGTTTCCGGGTTGATGCTGCTGATAATATTGATGCTGATGTGTTCGACCAGATGGGACAATTAATGAATGATATGTACCATATGAAGGGTAACCCGCAAAATGCTAATAATCACTTAAGCTATAACGAAGGATACCATTCAGGTGCTGCCCGGATGTTGAACAAGAAGGGTAATCCACAATTGTACATGGATTCTGGAGAATTCTATACTTTAGAGAATGTCCTCGGACGTGCTAACAATCGTGATAATATTAGTGATTTGGTTACTAATAGTATTGTTAACCGGCAAAATGACGTTACGGAAAATGAAGCTACTCCAAACTGGTCATTTGTCACTAACCATGATCAACGCAAGAACTTGATTAATAGGTTAATTATTAAAGACCATCCTGGCATAGCTTACATTATGGGATCAGCATATAAAGCAGAATATGCTAACCAAGCTTGGCAAGAGTTTTATGCTGATCAAAAGAAGACCGATAAGCAGTATGCTCAGTATAACGTTCCAGCACAATATGCAATTCTTCTAAGCAATAAAGATACTGTACCGCAGATTTACTATGGTGATCTTTACAACGAAACTGCACAATATATGCAGGAAAAGTCGATCTACTATGATGCAATTACGACGTTAATGAAGGCACGGAAACAATTTGTTAGCGGCGGACAAACAATGACCAAGCTTAGCGATAACTTAATTGCAAGCGTTCGTTACGGTAAGGGCGTTGCTAATGCTAATAGTGAGGGTACTGATAGTTTGAGTCGAACGAGTGGAATGGCAGTTATCGTTGGTAACAATCCACAAATGGTAGAGCAAACAATTTCTATTAATATGGGTCGTGCCCATGCTAATGAGCAGTATCGTAACTTGCTTGACACAACGGATAATGGTTTAACATATAATGCTGATGGTGCTGAAAATCCAGAGACCTTAACAACTGATGATAATGGTATTTTGAAGGTTACTGTTAAGGGATACAGCAATCCTTATGTAAGTGGATATCTTGGTGTGTGGGTCCCAGTTGTTTCTGGAAATCAGGATGTTACTACTAATGCCGCCACTGTTTCAGCAGATAGTAATAAGATCTTCGAATCTAATGCTGCACTTGATTCTCATATGATCTATGAAGACTTTAGTTTGTATCAACCTGAACCAACAAGTACAGAGAATCATGCATATAATATTATTGCCCAAAACGCTGCGCTCTTTAACAACCTGGGAATCACTGACTTCTGGATGGCCCCTGCTTACACACCGTTTAGTATGAGTCGCTATAACGAAGGTTATTCTATGACTGATCGCTATAACCTAGGGACTAATGCTAATCCAACCAAGTATGGAAGTGGTGAAGAATTAGCAAACGCGATTGCCGCTTTGCATAGCGCTGGCTTAAAGGTTCAGGAAGATATTGTTATGAACCAGATGATTGGCTTTTCCGGTCAAGAAGCAGTAACGGTTACCAGAACTAACAATCGTGGAATTCAGATTTACGTCAATGGTAAGACATATGCTAATCAAATCTACTTTGCATACACAAACGGTGGTGGAAACGGACAGGAAACTTATGGTGGTAAGTATCTGTCAGAGTTACAGTCCAAGTATCCTGACTTGTTCACCACAAGGGCCATTTCTACCGGCGTAGCTCCTGATCCAACTACTCGTATTACTAAGTGGTCTGCTAAATACGAAAACGGTACATCACTTCAAAATATTGGAATTGGTTTAGCTGTGAAATTACCTAATGGCGATTACGCTTACCTGAATGGTGGTAATAACGATAAGTTTAAGACGACCCTTCCAGAACAGATGGGATCGATTGGTTACTATGTTCAACATGAATTACAAAATCGGACTTTCCTGCGTTCAACATGAATTACAAAATCGGACTTTCCTGCCAAGGCAATCGTACGGACGATCGAGCAGGCGCCAAAAACTGCGAAAGCAAAGAAATCTGGTAAAAGCACGATTAAAGTCAACGCCTGCAGCGGTTATCTCAATTTCCCGACTTTAAATCTGACTTTGCCGGTAGCCAGCAAGTGGCGCTTCAGCCGGCCAGCGCTATGTCTACCAGGTCCAGAAAATGGAAGTCCTGCAGCCGACCGCCATCAGCAAGATGGTTCAAAGTAAGTACGATCTGAGCCTGTTCACTTGTACTTATGACGGCGCGACTCGTTTTACAGTTAGATTTCGTTTATTACAAATCAAATAAGTTTTTTAAGAGCAATCCATTTTGGATTGCTTTTTCTTTAAAATTCGGGCAAACTGAAGTGGTTTGACTATGTTTTTATGCTGATTTGTAAGATAATAAGCTTAATCCTGTGTGAAATCGCTATATTGGAGATTGCAAGCTTTTGAAAAGAAATTAGGAAAAGAGTGTAACTGATGAACAAGGCCCATAAACGAATAGGAATGCTGCTGATTGCCATAATCGCGTGCTTGATGGTCATTCCAGTCTTTGAGCCCCTGCCGGAGGTCGGCGGAAAGAGCAAGGTTCAGGAGCATCCCCCGAAGAAGGAGCAGGTTGCCAAGAAAGAAAATGACCGCCCTTACCCTGACCCGAGTGACATGCGTCCCATGACCGGCCACTACTACCTGTATTCCAGCGAAACCAAGCGCAAGTACCCTGACCTGCGTAAGTACAAGGATGTCTGGATCCGCGTCTCCATTTTGGGAGCCCGGGCCTATGTCATGTCTGGCAAGAAAGTCATCTACACCATGTACGCTTCCCCGGGCGCGATCAAGAAGAACGGTGAAAGCCGGACCCCAGTCGGCAACTACCGGATCCAGGAAGAAGCCGGCGAGGTCTTCTACAATAATGACGGGGTAGGGGCCCGCTATTGCGTCTCCTATCACCAGCATGGGGTCTACCTCTTCCACTCAGTCCCGATCAACAACTTCAATTCCGGGGTTAAGGCCGGCAAATACCACTATGGCTACAAGGGCGGAGCCCACCTGACCACTCTGGGCAAGAAGCCGGACAGCCATGGCTGCGTTCGTCTGTCAGTCAGCGATGCCAAGTGGATCTATGAGCAAAGATTGAACGGGGGCCTGCCAGTTGGCAGCAAGGTTGTTCTCAAAATGCGTTAGGAAATCTGCATAGAGAAAGCGAACACAAATATTTTTGATATAAAACGCTTACAAGAGAGAATTTATTTGCTCTAATATTCATTATTGGGTACAATAGAGTCGTAAGAAGCTCAGGAGGTATTTTTATGGCTTATTTCGTTAACGGTAATGACATTTTTAAGAAGGCTCGTAAGGAACACTACGCTGTTGGTGCCTACAACACTAACAACTTGGAATGGACCCGCGCTCTTCTTCGTGGTGCTGAAGAAACCAGAACTCCATTGTTGATTCAAGTTTCAACTGGTGCTGCTAAGTACATGGGTGGCTACAAGCTCGTTAAGGACTTGGTAGAAGACTCAATGGACGCTATGGACATCTCAGTTCCAGTTATCTTGAACTTGGACCACGGCGACTACGACTCAGCTATTGAATGTATCAAGCTTGGCTACTCAAGCGTTATGTTCGACGGCCACGCATTGCCAACTGAAGAAAACTTGGCCAAGACCAAGGAAATCATCAAGCTGGCTCACGAACGCGGCATTTCTGTTGAAGCTGAAATCGGCAAGATCGGTGAAAACCAAGGTGCCGGCGAACTTGCTTCAGTAGAAGACGCTAAGGCTTTCGTAGCTGCTGGCGTTGACAAGCTTGCCTGCGGTATCGGTAACATCCACGGTGTTTACCCAGAAGACTGGAGCGGCTTGAACTTCGACCGTCTTAAGGAAATCGCTGAAGCTGTTCCTGAAACTCCACTTGTTTTGCACGGTGGTTCAGGTATTCCTCAAGACCAAATCGAAAAGGCAATTTCTTTGGGTATCTCAAAGATCAACATCAACACTGAATTCCAACTTGCATTCCAAGAAGCTACTCGCAAGTACATCGAAGAAGGCAAGGACCAAGACAAGAGCAAGAAGGGTTACGACCCACGTAAGTTGCTCTTGCCAGGTACTGAAGCTATCACTGACTCAATGAAGGAAATGATCAGCTGGATGGGTACTCCATCAATCGACGACAAGAAAGCTGACGCTTCATTCGACAGAAGCTCACTTAACGAAGAATAATCTGAAGCTTCAGATTATTTTTCATGAGAAAAGGCTCTACAACAGCATTTGCTGCTATAGAGCCTTTTTCTTTTTCTCTTATTCAATTTTGTGCTTATTTTTTGTCTAATCTGACTGCGACCTGGTTAAAGCTGTAGGGTTTGACGAAGGTCAGCTGCCAGCCGGTTAAAGCCAAGTCTTCGCCGGCAAAATTTGGGTTGTAGAGGGGATCGCCCACGATCGGCCAGTCTGAGGCTGACAAGTGGACCCGGATCTGGTGGGTCCGGCCGGTTTCCAAAGTTACCAGCAGTTTAGCCTGCTTTTTCTCCTCGTATTTTTCTAAGACCTGGAAGTGGCTGACTGCTCTTAAGCCGTCAGCTCTGACCTGCCTTTTTCTTTGGTCTGCCGGGTCTTGCCCGATCGGCAGGTCAATTGTGCCTTGATCGGGTATTTCTTTGTTTAAGTCAACCGTAGCCAGGTAGTCTCGTCTTAAGGTCTTGCTAGTCAGCTGCCGGTTTAAGATCGGGACGACTGCAGGATTTTTAGCGACCAGCAAGAGCCCGCCCGTCAGCATGTCCAGGCGGTGGACGATGTAGGGGCTGTAGCCTAAGTAGCTGGCGCAGTCGTTAAGGGCCGTTCCGTTTTCCCCCTGGTTGGGGTGGGTCTTTTGCCCCTTGGGCTTGTCAATGACTAAAACATTTTCGTCTTCATAGACGACTTTTGGCATTTTGCCGCTGGCCGGGTAGTCTCCTTGCAGGGATTCCACCTGGTCTAAGTAGAGGTCGACTTTTTCATTGCCCTTGATCAGTTGGTTGAAGCTGCGGTATTGGCCGTTGACTAAAACCTGCCGCTCAGTACGAAGATAGTGCCGCCATTTGCGGGGAATTAAGAGCTGCCTAAGCAGGTCACTGACGGAAACTGGGGGACGGTCTGCGGGATAGATTAAGCTGAAATGATAGATCATGACGGGATTTATTTTCTTTCTAAAAACCTTGTTAGCGCAATTAAGAAATGGATAACTTGCTCCTTGCAGGATAGCCGCGGCCAGCTTTTATGATAAAATCAAACTGTTTAGACCACGTTCTAACGAAGGAGCAGATATTAATGGAAAACAGGCGCAAAGCGCGTAAACAAATGAACGACTCCCAGCCCAAAAAGGGCTTGTGGGGATGGCTGAAAATGATCAACTACCGCTTCCAACTGCTAAGATGGTTGATTTTGATCGTTTTGAGCCTTTTTTTAGCTGTATCTTCTTATTATACCTTTAAAGTCAAAACAGCCAACCTGTCCAACCTCCAGGCTTCCCTGGCCAAGACCACGGTTATCTATGACCAGAATGGCAAAAAGGCCGGGTCCGTGTCTTCCGGCAAGGGGACCTATGTCAGCTTGAGCAAGATTTCCCCCAATGTCCAAAAGGCCGTAGTCGCCACCGAAGACCGGACCTTCTGGACCAATATCGGGATCAGCCCCAAGGGCATCCTCCGGGCGGCGGTCAGCTATGTCATCCACGGGGGCAATATCGCCGGGGGCGGGTCGACCATCACCCAGCAGCTGGTCAAGAACTCCATTTTGACCCAGCAGCAGACTCTGTCCCGGAAGGTGGAGGAAATGTTCTATGCCATCCAGGTGACCAAGGTCTATTCTAAAAAGCAGATCATGGCCATGTACCTCAACAATGCCTACTTTGGCAACGGGGTCTACGGGGTCCAGGATGCCAGCCGCAAGTACTTCGGCAAGAACGCCAGCCAATTGACGGTGGCTGAAGGGGCAACCTTGGCCGGCATCTTGCGGAACCCTTCCTACTACAACCCGATCGATTCCCTCTCGCACTCGGTTTTCAGAAGAAACCTGATCCTGCAGCTGATGGTTGACAACAAGTCTATCAGCCAGACGACCGCCAACAAAGCCAAAAAAGAGGGGATGAACCTGGTTGATACCTACAAGGCGACCAGAGGCTACAAGTATCCTTACTACTTTGACGCCGTCATCTCTGAAGCCATCAGCAAGTACGGTTTAAGCGAAAACGAGATCATGAGCAAGGGGCTGAAGATCTACACGACCTTGGACCAGAACTACCAGAAGTCTATGCAGGCCAGCTTCAAGAACAAGTACAACTTCCCGGTCAACCCGGCCGGCACGGCCCGGGCCCAAGGGGCCAGCGTGGCCATGGATCCCAAGACCGGGGCAGTCAAGGCCCTGGTCGGAGGACGCGGCAAGCACGTCTTCAGAGGCTACAACCGGGCCACGCAAATGCAGCGCCAGCCCGGCAGTGCCATCAAGCCCCTGGCTGTCTACGCGCCGGCTCTGGAGAACGGCTACCACTATGACTCTGACCTCTCCAACAAGCGGCAGAAGTTCGGCAGGAACGGCTATGAGCCGGTCAACGTCGACAACCAGTACTCGACCACGATCCCGATGTACCAGGCCCTGGCCCAGTCCAAGAACGTCCCGGCTGTCTGGCTTTTAAACAAGATCGGGGTGTCTACCGGGGTCAGCTACTTGAAGAAGTTCGGCATTACCGTCTCAAAGAGTGACCAGAACCTGGCCCTGGCCCTGGGCGGGGTGTCCACCGGGGTCAGTCCTTTGCAGATGGCCCGGGCCTACTCAGCTTTTGCCAACAGCGGGAAGCTGCCGGACAGCTCATATATGATCACCAAGATCACCGACGCCAGCGGCAACGTGATCGCGGAAAACAACAATACCGGGACCAGCCAGATTATTTCAGCTGACACGGCCAAGGAAATGACCCAGATGCTGCTCAGCGTCTTCACTTCCGGGACGGCCGTTAACGCTAAGCCAGCCGGCTACTCAGTAGCTGGCAAGACCGGGTCAACTGAAGTATCTTTTGCTTACGGGACTAAGGACCAGTGGATCGTCGGCTATACCCCGGACGTGGTCGTGGCTACCTGGGTCGGCTTTGACAAGACCGACAAGAACCACTACATGCAGGGGATTTCGGAAACCGGGATTACCACCCTTTATAAAGACGAAATGACTCGGATCCTTCCTTACAGCAAGCAGACCAGCTTTACCGTTCAGTCAGCTGACTCCATGGCCCAAAGCAATGGGACAAGCAGCTCTTCTTCAAGTTCTTCGGACTGGAGCAAGAAGCTGAAAGAATCGATCAGCAATGGGGTAAAGAATGCCGAATCAACAATTCAGTCATGGTACAATAAGATTACTGGAAAATAAGCAAACAGAATTTTTTATGGAATAAAAAAGGAGAAGAGGAAATGGTCAACATTTACGATACTGCCAACCAATTAGCTAACGACTTGCGGGAAACCCAGCAATTTTTGGCTTTGAAGGAAGTCATGGACGCTGTTAAGGCGGATGAGGGCAGCCTGGCCTTGTTCAAGGAACTGGACGCGGCTCAAATGGAAATCATGGAAGCCCAGCAAACCGGCAAGGAATTGACTGAGGAGCAGCAAGACCACTTCAAGAGCTTGAACGAACGGGTCAGCCAAAACACCACCCTGCAAAGCATGCTTTTGGCAGAACAAGCTGTTTACACCCTGCTCAACGACGTACAAAAGAATATCGGCCAGCCTTTGTCTAAAGCATACGAGGATTTGAGAAAAGCCTAATCATGAAATTCATTCATTTAGCTGACGCGCACTTAGATAGCCCCTTTCGTGGACTATCTTTTTTGCCAAACAGGGAATATGCTGAAATCCGCCAGTCAGCTGCCCAGTCTTTGACTAGGATCGTGGACCTGGCCTTAAAAGAGCAGGTCGACCTGGTTTTAATCGCCGGCGATACCTTTGACTCAAACAAGCCGTCTCCGGCCAGCCAGCTTTTTTTAGCCCGGCAGGTGAAGCGGCTGACTGACGCCCAGATACAAGTGGTCATGATCTTCGGCAACCACGATTACATGACCCGGCAGGATCTCTTGGTCGAAAACAGTCCTTACTTCTGCCTCTTGGGTGACCAGGAAAAAGTTGCCCGGGAATTTTTTAAGACTAAGACCGGCTTTGCCTACAATGTGACCGGCTTTTCCTATAGCCAGAACCATATTGAAGCTGACCTCCTGGACCAGTTCCCGGAAAAAGAGGGCTATACCATCGGCCTGATGCACGCGGCCCAAAGAGCGGCCAGCGGCAATGTCTACGCTCCCTTTGACTTAAGCCAGATGAAGGAGCTGAACTATGACTACTTTGCCCTGGGCCACATCCACGCCCGGCAAATTTTAAGCGAGAAGCCGCTAATTGTTTACCCCGGCAACATCCAAGGCCGGGATGTCGGCGAACTGGGGGAGAAGGGCTGCTACCTGGCTGAAGTCGATGAGACCAGCGGGCAGACCAGCTTGACTTTTGTCCAAACAGCGCCGATTACCTGGAAGCAGCTGACTTTAGAGCTGGACCAGGCAATTGATAAGAGCAGCCTGCATGCCAAAGCCCTGGAACTTTTGCAAGAAAATATCCAAGGCAAGACCTACTTCAGCTTGAAGATTTCGGGCTCAGAATATTTGACCAGCGAAGAAATAGACCTTTGGCAGGACCAGGAGGCCTGGGCCGGTCTGTCCGCGGCTTTAGCCCCAGCACAATTGGTTGATGTCCGCTTATCCGTCCGGGGCCTGGTCAGCCTCAACAACAGCGACCGGGAAGCCCTGGCTGCTGCTGAAGCAGAAGTTTTGACTGACGAGAAGATCCAGCAGCTGGCCGCTTCCTGGGCCAAGAAGGACCCATATGCCCGCCAGCTTTTAGAGGACGGGGAATTCCGCGGCCAGGTCCGGGACTTGGTGG
This sequence comes from Lactobacillus leichmannii, assembly GCF_024701915.1. Taxonomy (NCBI): domain Bacteria; kingdom Bacillati; phylum Bacillota; class Bacilli; order Lactobacillales; family Lactobacillaceae; genus Lactobacillus; species Lactobacillus leichmannii. The sequence goes on from NZ_QOCY01000015.1 coordinate 9,811, forward strand.
CCGTCAAGCTGGCCAGGCGCCTGCAGGCAATGACTGGGGGAGAAGAATGAGACTCAAGCAGATTCAAATCTATAATTTCGGTCAGTTCAGCCAGGAGACTTTTGACCTGCCAGAGGGCAATTTAGCAGCCTTCTTCGGGGGCAATGAGGCCGGCAAGAGCACGACCGTGGCCTTCATCAAGCAGATCCTTTTTGGCTTCAATTTGAAAAATACTAGCTCAGTCTTTTTTGAAGACTACGAACCCTTGACCAAGAGCTACCCGATGGGCGGGCAGCTGGTCTTTACTAGTGATGCAGGGGAATATGTCTTAGAGCGGACCTGGAGCAAGGGGGACAAGAGCAAGACCGGGGCAGTCAAGGTCCTCTTAAACGGCCAGGAAGTCCCGGCCAGCCTCTTTTACGACCAGATTCAAAACATCGACGGGAGCTTTTACGCTGAAAGCTTTATCTTTAATGAAGACCTCCTCCGCCAGGTCAGCTCCCTGTCTGAAGGCGAGATCCTGGAGAACATCTACTATCTGGGGGCGGCCCAGAGCAGCCAGCTTTTAGCCATCCGGGCTGACTTTGACAAGGAAGCCAAGGACCTCTTCAAGCCAAGCGGGAAGAAGGCCCCGGTCAACCAGGACTTGCTCAAATTGGCTGAGCAAAGAGACAAGGTGGCCGCTGACGGCCAGGAATTCGACGCCTACCAGCAGCTGGAAGGCCAGCGGCTTGCTGAAGAGCAAGCAGCTAAAAAGCTGGAAAAAGAAGTCCAGGAAATCTCCAGCCAGTTAAGCAAGCTGGAAAAGCAGCTGGAGCAGGTGCAGAACTACCAGACTTATCTGGACCTAAAAAAGCAGGTCAGCCCGGTCGCTTTTGACCATGAGCTCTACCAGAAGGCCCTGGAGCTTAATGCCCAGATCAAGGCCCTCAAGGCCGCCATCAAGGAAGAAAAAACAGCGGTTGACCCGGCCCTTTTGGCCAAAAGAAAGGACCAGGTCCGGGCCTGGCGGCAGGAACTGGGGCAAATCAGCCAGAGCATGGAAATGCTCAAGCAGCAGGTCAAGCAGCTGGAAGAAAAGCAGGCCAGTCTCTTAGAATTGACCCCGCATTTAGAGCAAGTGGCAGATTTATCCATGGACCAGTTCCAGCAGATGCAGGCTGACTGGGAAGAAAGCCAGAAGGCAGAAGCCGCGCCTAAGACCCTGCCGCCATATGTCGGCTTGATCGTAGCGGTAATTGGTCTGGCTTTGATCGGGCAAAACCGAATTTTGGCAATATTGTTAATCCTTGCCGGCGCGGTTTTAGCAGCTTATGCCTACTTCAAAAAGCCCGCCAAGGAACCGGACAAGGCGGGAGCCTTTAAGGAAAAGTACGGTATCGATGCCAGCGTTAAGGTCGACTCCTTGCTCGCCCCTTACCGGGACCTGGCCATCAACCGACGGGACTTGGCAAATAGCCAGGCAGAACTCGCTCAAAAAGAAAAACAGGCCGCTGACCTGGCCCGCCAATTGGGCTTGGATGGCAGTGACCTTATAGCTGTCAGCCAGCAGCTGGGCCGCTTGGAAGAGCAGGTGGAAGCTGAGAATGCGGCGCTTAGGGCCAGCCAGGAGGTCAAGGCGGCCAACTTGAACTACCAAAAGCAAATCAGCGCTTTAACTGAACAGCTTTTGGCCATCTACCAGACTGCCGGGGTAGAAAACCTGGCAGCCTACCAGGCATTAGCGCAAAAAATGCAAGAGCAAAAGGCTTTATCTGCCCAGATCACCGCTTTGAAGAGCAACTTGGGTGACCAGTTAGCGGCTTTTGAAGAAAATGGCCTGGATTCAAGCAAATTGCTGAGGCAAAAGCAAGAGCTGGAAAAAGAACTGGCTGATAAGCAAAAAGCTGTCTCAGCCCGCCAGCAGGAAATGGCCAACCTTTTGGCTGAGGAAAAACGCTATGCTTCTTCCAGCCAGGTGGCTGAAGACAAGCAGACCTTGGCTGAAATCGCCGACAGCTTCAGAAGAGATAGCCAGGACTACCTGGCCAGCCTTTTGGCCGGGGAAGTCATTGGTCGGACCCTGGATCTAGCCTCAAATGACCGCTTCCCGAAGATGCTGAAATTAGCCCAGGACTACCTGGAAATTTTGACCGGCGGCCGCTACCGGGAAATCCTTTTGCCGGCCAAATTGTCCAAGAAGACCCCGCTCAAGGTGGTCAGAAAAGACAAAAAGAAGATCCCCCTGGCCTACCTGTCCCGGGGGACCCAGGAGCAGCTCTATTTTGCCTTGAAACTGGCTTTTGTCATGCAGATCAAGGACAAGATCGACCTGCCGGTCTTGATCGACGATTCATTCGTCAACTTCGACGGCCCGCGGACTGGCTACATTGTAGACATGCTCAAGAAGATGAGCAAAGACAAGCAGATCCTGGTCTTTACGGCCAGAGAAGACTTGGCTGAAGCCGTCAGCGCCGCGCCAATCAGATACAGAAAGAAGGAGCAGGATGCTTAAACGTTTGCTGGATTACAATGAAGGGGAAGAATTTGACCTGGTCTTGATGGTCAAGAATTCCCAGCTGCGCCAAGATAAGAGGGGCAAGCACTACCTGCTCATGCAATTGGCTGACTCTTCCGGCAGCATCCGGGCCAATTACTGGCAGGCCCAGGCTGAGGACGCCAGCCGCTTCAACGCCGGCACGGTGGTTGAGGCCTCAGGGATGATTGAGGACTACCACAACCATGACCAGATTAAGCTGTTCAGCATTCATCCGGTCAGCCCGGACGACCAGGTGGACTTGAGCCAATTGGTGGCCACTGCTCCGGAAAAGCCAGCAGAAATAGAGAAGGAGATCAAGGACTTTGTGGCCCAGATCGACAATAAGAACTGGCATGATCTGGTGGACTTCCTTTTGAAAAAGTGGTCCAGCCGCTTCTTCGCTTACCCGGCTGGCAAGTCCAACCACCACGCCTACAAAGGCGGTCTGGCCTTCCACACTTTGACCATGCTGAAAGACGCCAGAGGCTTAGCAGACAACTACCCAGCCGTCAACCGGTCTCTGCTTTATGCCGGCTGCATCTTGCACGACATGGGCAAGGTGCTGGAATTGTCCGGCCCGGTAGCGACCCAGTACACGGCAGAAGGCAACTTGGTTGGCCACCTGGTTTTGATCGATGAGCAGCTGATGCTGGCTGCCCAGGAACTGAAAATCGACCTGGTCAGTGAAGACCTGCTTTTGCTGCGGCACATGGTCTTATCCCACCACGGCCGCTATGAGTACGGGTCACCGAAATTGCCGGCGCTGCTTGAAGCAGAGCTTTTACACCGGATCGATGACCTGGACGCGGCGGTCAACGCCATCACGACTGAATTGTCCACGACCAAGCCGGGGGAATTCACCCCACCGCTGATGTCCCAGGACGGCCGCCGCTATTACCGGCCAAGACAGGAAAGATAGGGAAAATTCTTCTTTTTCTATTCCTTTTATATTTCTCTCTTTCCTTGTTTGATTTTTTAGATTAAACTATTGATAGATTCAATGAGAGTTTCTTAATCAAACAATCATTTGAAAAGAGAGGATCTAACAATGAACTTGCTCAAGACAAACATGACTAGTTTCTTTTATGGCTATGCTTATTTCGACTAAAGCGTCCGTATCCGCGGCCGTGAGACTCAGCTAGCCAATGTTTGTTGAGCCTGCTAGATACACATTCAATCTAGCATGGCTGGGGGCAAGGCCCCACTCTTTTATAGATATGCAACCATCTGGATTGGAGACGTCTTCCAAAATAGGTGGTTTTTATTTTTAGATTAGAAAGAGTGGACAAGATGAGAATTGTATTAGTTGGCTTCATGGCATGCGGGAAAACGACGGTTGGCGATTTGCTGGCGAAAAAGCTGAACAAGCTGCAGATCGACTTAGACCAGGCTATTGTGGAAAGAGAAAAGCTGACCATCCCGGAAATTTTTGCCAAGTTCGGCGAAGACCACTTCCGCCTCTGCGAGCACCGGGCCCTGCTGGCCAATATTGGCAAAGACGTGGTGATCACGACCGGCACCGGGATCTGCGCAATGTCTTGGAACGGTCCTCAGCCCGGGAAACTACCCTGCGGGTGGCTTTGGGCAATATCGCCCAGCAGTTTTTGCGGCAGCTGGATATCGACCTGGTGGCTTATGTGGCGCAAGTCAGGCCAGTAGAAGCTGGTTCTGAAAAGCCCTTAGACGTCAGTGAGATCCGGCAGAAGATTTTTCAAAATGACATGCATGTTATCGACCAGGACAAGGTGGAAGACCTGCATCAGCTGATTTCAGAGACTAAGGAAAAGGGTGATACACTGGGCGGGATTATCCGCCTGGTAGCAACTGGCCTGCCGGCAGGGCTGGGCAGTTACGTCAGCTGGGACACGAAATTGGACGCCAAGCTTGCCGCGGCCGCTGTCGGGGTCAATGCCGTGGGCAATTCCGGCACGACGAATCGTCTTTTGCTGGGAATTTTGGCCGGTAGCTCCTTTGCCAGTCAATTGATCGGGGATGCTTCTTTAAGTAAGCGGCCGATGAAGCGGGTCAGCCAGCCCTTGGCTAAATTCGGGGCAGAGATTGCCTTGAGCCCGGCCGGAACCCTGCCAGCCACGGTCATAGGGCAAAAGCTGCATGGGGCGGAAATCCAGCTGGAAGTTGCCAGCGCCCAGGTCAAAAGCGCGGCGATTTTTGCTGCCCTTGAAGCAGGTAGCCCGTCAACCATCATCGAAAAATTGCCGACCAGAAACCATACTGAGATCATGTTGCGGCAGTTTGGCGCTGATATCACAACAGAGGCGGACAATTTGACCATCCATGTCCAGCCGGGCCAAGAATTGCTGGGCCAGGAAGTAGAAGTGCCCGGCGACATGTCTTCAGCAGCCTTTTGGCTGACCGCCGGCAGGCTAAGGAAATCCTGGCCGCTTATGAGCTGAAAAAGTAGTATCAAAAGAAACAAAGAAAAAAGACGCGATTCAGTGAATTGCGTCTTTTTATCGTCTAATCGTCGGCCCGCATTAGTTTGAGCTTGATGATGAGCTTGATGATGAGCTAGATGATGATGAAGTGCCAAGGTAGTTAGCCAGCAGGTTCTTGCTCTTCAGGTCCTTGTCCTTGATGTTGACGTTGGCCTTCTTCAGAACCTTGCTGATGATCTTGGTCATCGTGTTGGAGTCAGCTGCCCACTTAGCGTAGAGCTGCTTGTCGATGAAGCTCTTGTTCTTAGTGTATGAGCCCTTTTCAGTAGTCTTCAAAACCTTGATGACTTCGTAGCCGGATGAAGTCTTAACTGGCGTGGTAGTGTATTCGCCTTCCTTAAGCTTCCAAACAGCTGACTTGAAAGTGCTGCTCAAGTTGGTGTCAGTTGAGTCGAAGGCTGCCATCTTGCCGGCCTTCTTCTTGGTAGCAGTGTCAGTTGAGTACTTCTTAGCCAGAGTAGCAAAGCTAGTGCCGCTCTTCAGCTTCTTGATGACAGTTTCAGCAGTTGACTTCTTGTCAACTACAATGTGTTGCACAGTGGTCTTGGTGTGGTAGCTCTTCCACCAGTTCTTTTCTTGCGTGGTGGTTGGCTTCTTCAAGTCCTTCAAAGCGGCAACTGAGTACAGGTTGGTTGCCAGGTTTTGCTTGAATGACTTAGTAGTCAAGCCGCTGTAGCTCAAAACAGTGCTGAAGTTTGAGCCGTATTGCTTCTTGTACTTGTTGTATTCGGCGTTGATCTTCTTTGAAGATACCTTGTCACCGTATTGGGCCTTCAGCGTGCGGTAGATGATCAAGCTGACCAAAGTTGATTGGCCGGCTGAAGTGTCCTTCATAGCTTCGTAGTATTCGTCCTGAGTGATCTTGCCACCCTTGTAGTTAACTACAGTAGCTGAGCTGCTTGAGCAAGCGGCAGTGGACAGACCGATAGCTGCGGCACCTGCCAAAACGGCAATTTTCTTCAAATTCTTTTTCATAAAATTAAATCTCCACATCCTTCATACGTACTGGTTACTAATATAACATATTTTTCCAGCTATAGAGTTCCTGGAGGCAAAGTTTATGAAAAAATCCGTCTTTCTTAGGAATTTCTTTACTAGCTCTTACCGCTTCCAGTTCCAAGGATCCTGGTGCCAAGCCAACAATTCCTTATATTGTTCTTCGCTGACCGTTTCAGCAATTTCCTGTTCAATCAGTTCCCGGTAGTTCAAGAGCGGAGCGAACTTGGTGTCGGCCTTCTTGAAGTTTTCGTCAGCGTCTGGCAAAAGGTAGGTAAAGATTGAGCTGACCCCGTCAACGTGGGCGCCGGTGTCCTTGACTGCTTGCACGGCAGACAAAACGCTGCCGCCAGTTGAAATGAGGTCGTCGATCAAAACGATGTGGTCGTCCATGGACAGGCGGCCTTCGATTTGCCGGCCTTGGCCGTGGTCCTTTGGCTTGGAGCGGATGTAAACCATTGGCAGGTTCATGACTTGGGCAACCCAGGCAGCGTGCGGGATGCCGGCCGTAGCGACACCGCCGATCACCGTAACTTCCGGGAATTCCTGCTTGATCAAGGCTGCCAGGTTTTCAGCGATTGCCTGCCGCAGTTTCGGGAAGGAAATGGTTTGCCGCAGGTCAGTGTAGATGGGGGAGTGCATCCCGCTGGCGTAGACAAAGTCCTTGTCTGTGGAAATAGTCACAATCTTCTTGTCGATCAGCTGGCGGATAATTTCGTTATTTTGCATCGTTCTTGCTCCAATCCTTCAAAATCTCTTCATATGCTTTTTGCGGGTCAGCGGCCTGGGTGATTGGCCGGCCGACAACAATAGCGGTTGACCCGTTTTCCCGCGCCTGGCCTGGGGTGGCCACCCGGGCCTGGTCGTCCTTTTGGTAGCTCTTTGGCCGGATGCCCGGAGTGACGAACATGAAGTCGTCGTTGAATTCGCTCTTCATCGCCTTGACTTCCAAAGGTGAGCAGATGATCCCGTCAGCCCCGGCTTCCTGGGCCTGGTGGGCCAGGCTCTTTACTTCGTCAGCCAGGTTGAGTGAGCAGTGCTGTTCATTCTTCAAGACTTCTTCAGAGATTGAAGTCAGTTCAGTCACCGCCAAAAGCTTTGGCACCGGCTTGCCGGCCGGGGTACCTTCGATCAGGCCTTCTTTAGCGGCCTGGATCATCTGCTTGCCGCCCAGGGCGTGGACAGTCGTGCAGTAAACGCCCAAAGCAGCCAGCTGGTGGGCAGTCCGCTTGACGGTATTGGGAATGTCGTGCAGCTTGAGGTCAAGGAAGATCTGGTAGCCCTTGGCGGACAAATCACGGACAATTTCCGGCCCGTACTGGTAGAACATTTCCATCCCCAGCTTGACGTGCAGGCCCTGCTTGTCCTTCAGCTGGTTGAGGAACAGCCACATTTTTTCCTGATCATCATAGTCCAAAGCGATAAATAACGGTTTGTTCAATTGCGACTCCTTAAATTTACAAAGCGCGTATGACCGCATAAGAAAAGCCCGCCAGAGTCTACAGAGACCCCAGGCGGGCAGAATGCGTGCATACCAAAAAGATTGTGCTGCTTGTGGTCTCTCTGTACCAATTAAAGCTCAGTTAACAAAAGACTATCACGAACTTTCTGAGAAATCAAGGGCCAGGCCAGCTTGCCTTTTTTATTTTTTTGTAGGATAATCTTGGCGAATTTAAAAGTTAAAGAAGTCACACGGGAGGAAAAATGACCGCAGAAGTTAATTTGGCTGTTGAACTGCCAGGCTTGAAGCTGAAGAATCCGGTAATGCCGGCGAGTGGGACCTTTGCCTTTGGCGACTTGCCAGAGAATTTCAACTGGGACGAGATGGGGGCGATCGTCTTAAAGACTGCCACCCGGCATGCCCGGACTGGCAACCCTCAGCCGCAGATTTCCTTGCTCGCTGACGGGGTCATGAACGCCGTAGGCTTGACCAACCCAGGCGCTGAGGTCGTGGCTAGCGAGAAGATCCCGGCTTTAAGAGAAAAGCACCCGGACCTGCCGATCTTGGCCAGCGTGGGCGGGGAAAGCGTGGAAGACTACGTGGAAGTCGCGGAAATTCTGGCCGCGGCCAAGCCGGACGCTTTAGAGCTTAACTTGTCCTGCCCGAACGTGTCTGAAGGCGGGATGACTTTTGGCATCGTGCCGGAAATGGTGGAAAAGATCACTCGCCTGGTTAAGGAAAAAGTGGACCTGCCGGTATACGTGAAATTGACGCCAAACGTTACCAGCATCGTGGAAATTGCCCAGGCCGCTGAAAGAGGCGGCGCTGATGGCTTGACCTTGATTAACACCTTGCTGGGCCTGCACCTTGATTTAAAGACCCGGCGGCCGGTTTTAGGCAATGACTTTGGCGGCTTGTCCGGTCAAGCAGTTAAGCCAGTGGCTGTCCGCATGGTGGCCCAGGTCAGGCAGGCAACTAGTTTGCCGATCATCGGGGTCGGCGGGATCAACAGCCCGGAAGACGCGGCTGAATTCATCTTGGCTGGGGCCAGCGCTGTCCAGATCGGCAGCATGGCCTTCCATGACAAATTGGCCATCAAACACGTGATTGACGGTCTGCCAGCAGTTTTGGCTGACATGGGCGCAAGTGACGTTACCAGCCTGGTTGGCCAGTGGCAGTCAAATAAACAATAGAAAAATTTAGAGCAAGAAAAAAGTGTTGAGTAATTACTTCATGGTAAGAGTAATCATTCAACACTTTTTTATGTTCTGATTAATTTTCGCTCTCGTTCAGGTCCTGGTTGAGCTCGCTGCTTAGTCTGTCAATCTTGGCCTGCAGGCGGGTGATTTCCTTGTCGGCTTCCTGCTTGAAGCGTTCAACGTCGGTGTTGAGGTCGCTGACCATCTGCTCAGCTGCTGGCAGTTCACTGGCTAAGCGGCTGCCGGCTTCCTGGGCCCGGGAGAGGCCGTCTTGCAGTTCCTTGTGGCTTTCCTTGAAGTCTTCCGCGTCTTCTTTGAGATATTCCCTGGTGCTCTTGCCGTTTTCATCTGGCAAAAAGGCAAAGACCGCCCCTGCTGCTGCCCCGAGCAAAAAGCCCAGGCCAAAGTGCTTGAAATTCCGCATTTTTCTTCCCCCTCAGTTAAAACTGGGCCTTGATCCGGTCGCAGACTTCCTGGTACTTCTTTTCGTCGTACTGGTCGGCATTGTTTCTGGTGAAGAACTTGATGCCGTCGCCTTCCCAGCGGGGGATAAAGTGGATATGAGAGTGCATGACCACCTGGCCGGCAATTTTACCGTTGTTGCTGGTGACATTCATCGCCTGGATCCGCGGGTCAGAAGCCTTGATGGCCTTGGCGATTTCCGGCACGTATTGCATAAAGCGGCTGGCGTCTTCAGCGCTGTAGTCAAAGAAGTTGGTCAAGTGCTTCTTTGGCGCCATCAATACGTGGCCTTCGTTGACCTGGGAAATGTCCAAAAAGGCCTTCACGTCGTCATTTTCAAAAACGGTGTAGCTGGGAATTTCGCCGCGGATAATCTTACAGAATAAACAGTCGTCAATTAATTCAGCCTTAGTCATTGTGTTACCTCTAATCAATTTTAATGAGTTATTTTTTAGTTTCTCTATGTCTCCATGCTATCATAAGAGGCAGATAAAAACATGAAGAAAGATAGGGAAAATATGACTTTAGAAATATCGCATTTGACCGGGGGCTACAGCGGCATCCCGGTAATCAAAGACGTCAATCTGACCATCGCTTCCGGTGAGTCGATCGGCTTGATTGGCTTGAACGGGGCCGGCAAGTCGACCACCATCAAGCACCTGCTGGGCCTTTTGCGCCCGCAAGCCGGCAAAATTACTTTAAACGGGATCAACCTGGCTAAGAAGCCAGCTGAATTTAAAAAGCTGGTGGCCTATATCCCGGAAACGCCAGTCATTTACCCGGAACTGACCTTGAAAGAGCACCTGGAACTGACCATCCTGGCCTACCAGCTGGATCCGGATAAAGCCTGGGAAAAGGCTAAAAAGCTTTTGACCATGTTCCGCCTGGCAGACAAATTGGACTGGCTGCCGGTGCACTTTTCAAAAGGGATGCAGCAGAAGGTGATGATCGTGGCCGCCTTCTTGACTGACGCCCAGCTTTTAGTGATCGATGAGCCATTTACCGGCCTGGACCCTCTGGCTGTCGCCAACTTCATCGGCCTCATCAAAGAAGCGCAAGAGTCTGGCAAGGAAATTCTGATGACGACCCACGTATTAGCCGATGCCCAGAAGGCCATCAAGACCTACGCGATCTTAAACCAGGGCACGATCGAGTTCACCGGCAGCCTGGATGAAATCAGGGACCACTATGGCTTAGAGGCCAGCGACTCCTTTGACAAGCTCTATCAGCTCTTGTACCAGGAGCAGAAAAATGCGTGAGTTGGCAAAGAAGAGACTGCAGGCTAACTTCCAGCAGTCAGCCAAGTATTTGGCCTTGGTTTTCAACGATTTCTTTGTCCTGGCTCTGATCTTCATCTTTGGGGCAGTCATGTTCTGGTATGCCCAGGTGATGAAGGTCCTGCCGGTAAAGGCCTGGTACTATCCCCTGGTATTATCCGCCTTGCTTTGGCTGGCCTACTTGCCGGGCAAACTGGTGACCCTATTGCAGACGGCTGACCGGCAGTTTTTGTTGGCCACTGACGACCGGCTGGATGATTACCTGGCTCCCATGCGCCGCTACAGCTTAGTTCTGCCGGCCCTGCTTTTGGTCTTAGCTGGCGGGATCATGTATCCCTTCGCCAGTTTAAAAATGGGCCTCAGCAATCTCAACTACTTTAGCTTGGTCTTGGCCCTCTTTTTCGCCAAGGTCTTTGAGCAAGGGGCGGTCAGCCGCAGCCTGACTTTTGACCACAGGGTCAAGCAGGTGACCTGGCTGATCAGGCTAGTCCTATTAGCCCTGCTTTTAGCGAGTTTGTATTTCTTGCCAAATGCCTTGTATCTGCTTTTGGCCCTTGCCGTTATCGCAGTTTTGGCCTTACGGGCCTGGAAAAATTCCGCCTTTGACTGGCAGTACGCCATTGACTATGAAGCAAGGCGGAAAGAGACGGTTTACGCCGGCTTTGCCCTGTTTACTGACGTCAAGGAAAGACAGGTCAATATCAAGCGGCGGAAGTACCTGGACTTTTTATTGCCGCCTTTTGGCAAGGAAAGCCCAAACAGCTTCTTGTACCGGCGGACTCTTTTGCGGGACCCGGAATACTTGAACCTTTTGGCCCGGATGACGGCCTTTGCCGTTTTGTTAACAGCCATGATCCAGGATCCGGTCTGGTCTCTGCTCCTGTCCGGCTTGGTCATGTACTTAACCGTCTGGCAGCTCCTGCCTTTAGGGCAAAAATATGACCAGAACATCATGTACCGGGTCTACCCGATTGCCCAAAAAGAGCGGGGGCAGGAAGTCAGCCGGGTCTTGGCCTGGGCCTTGCTTTTGCAGACGGGGCTGATTATAATTTTCTGGCTGGCCATTATGCCGGGCCAGTTTGCCTGGAGCCTCTTGCTCTTGGTCTGGTGCGGCCTTTTGGCCAAAGGCTACCTGCCTTACAAGACCCAGCAGCTGGCGAAAAAATCCCGCTACAAGAAGCGGAAAAAATAGGGCAAAAGGGTAAAAAAGCAAACGGTAAAATAAGATATAGATAAAACTAAGAATTAGAAAGAACAGAGAGAAAGACATGCGTTTAAAGAACAAGCCTTGGGCAAACAAACTGGTAGAAGAGCACCCGGAAAGCGCCTTGGACTGGCCGGATCCAGCGGAAAAGATCGACTGGGCAGCCCGCTTTGGCAACGACAAGCCAATTGAAATCGAAGTCGGCTCAGGCAAGGGGCAGTTTATTACTACTTTGGCTAAGCAGCACCCTGACCGCAACTTCGTGGCCATGGAAATCCAGAAGACGGCAGCCGGCATCATCTTGAAAAAGAAGCTGGACGAGGGGCTGGACAACCTGCAGATCCTCTGCGCCGACGCGGCCAACCTGGTAGCCTACTTCGGGGAAAACTCCACCAGCAAGATCTACCTCAACTTCAGCGATCCCTGGCCAAAGAGCCGGCATGAAAAGCGCCGCTTGACCTACAAGGACTTTTTAGCCAAGTACCAGGCAGTCTTGACCGGCGACGGGTTGATCGAATTCAAGACCGACAACTCCGGCCTGTTTGCCTACAGTGTCAAGAGCATGAACAATTACGGGATGCACTTTGACTTCGTGTCAGTTGACCTCCACCACGAAAGCGAAGAAATCGTGGAAAAGAACGTGGAAACTGAGTATGAGCACAAGTTTGCCAGCAAGGGGCAGCCGATCTACTGCCTGCACGCGGGCTTTCTGGCCAAGTAAAAAATTTCCCTTTGCCGGGAAAATCGGTTAAAATAGCTAGTAAATATTTCTCTTATTAAAAGTAAGCAGGAGGCAAACATGGAAGAATATAAAGTAGTTGACCAGGCAAAGCTGGCGGACTTAGTCAAGAGCGGGCGGACGGTTGTCGAATTTTCTGCTGACTGGTGCTCAGACTGCCGCTTTTTGGAACCTGCCATGCCAGCAATCGAAGCTGACTTCGCAGACAGCAAGTTCATCAAGATCGACCGGGACGGTTCTATCGACTTGTGCAAGGAAATGAACATTATGGGAATTCCTTCATTTGTTGTCTACCAAGATGGGCAAGAAATTGGTAGACTAGTTAATGGAGACCGCAAGACCAAGCAGGAAGTAGAAGCATTTTTGCGGTCGCTTGACTAGATAAGAGGGGACTTGAGATCAAATGATCACTAGTATTAACAAAGTAAGCTATCCCAACACTTTGATCGTCATCTTGGCGCAAGGCGATGGCGAAAGCAATTTCGAAGAAAAGGCCGACGTAACCCGGGTTACGGACGGCAAGGGCGAATTGACCGGCTTCAACTTCTTTAACGTTGACCAGGTACTGGACTACGACAAGCTGCCAAACGGCGAAGTCAAGCTGGATGAAGACCAAGTCGCAGCTTTGAACGAAAAACTGGCTAGCGTTGGTTTTTCCGACAAGCTGACTGTGGCCAAGCCAACCCTGGTTTACGGCTACGTTAAGGAATGCACCGCCCACCCGGACTCTGACCACTTGCACGTAACGCAAATTGACGTTGGCGATGGTCAGGACCACCAAATTGTCTGCGGGGCACCAAACATCGCCCAAGGGCAAAAGGTCGTTGTGGCTCTGCCAGGTACTTTGATGCCAACTGGGGCCCAGATTTGGCCAGGCACCTTGCGCGGGGTTGAATCAGACGGGATGATCTGCTCAGCCAGAGAACTGGGCTTGGCTCATGCTCCGCAAAAGCGGGGGATCATGGTTGTTCCGGACAGCTTCAAGATCGGTGACGAATTTGAACCGACCAAGTGTGACGAACTGCTGGCCAGCGGCGCTATCACCCTGTAATTGTTAAAAAACGGCAAAACATAAAGAGCTTTCGGCTGATTATGGCCCGGAGCTCTTTTTTCTTGGCCCAAGAATGATAAAATAAGGGTCGAACGTTTGAAACAAATGGAGCGAAAAAATGTTAGACAAGACTAAACAAATTTGGTTTATTGGGATCAAGGGGACCGGGATGGCTTCCTTGGCCTTGATTTTGCACGACCTGGGCTACAAGGTTGCCGGCAGCGACATCGACAAGTACACCTTCACCCAGGACCCGCTGGAAGCCGCTGGGATTGAAGTTGCTTCCTTCTCCAAGGACAACATCAAGGGAAGCGGCCAGGTGATCGTCAAGGGTAACGCTTTTAAGAGCGACAACATCGAAGTTGCCGCCTGCGAGGAAAAGGGCGTCACGTGGCAAAGCTACCCGGACACGGTTGAAGAAATCGTCCAGCAGTACACCAGTATCGGGGTTGCGGGTTCCCACGGCAAGACTTCAACCACCGGCCTTTTGGCAACGGTTTTGGGCGAAGCCGCTCCGACTTCTTTCCTGATAGGTGACGGGATGGGGAAGGGGGTCAAGGACTCCCGCTTCTTCGTCTACGAAGCTGACGAATACCGGCGGCACTTCCTGGCCTACCACCCGGACTACCAGATCATGACCAATGTCGACTTTGACCACCCTGACTACTTCAAGGACAGAGACGACTATGCCTCAGCCTTCCAGACGGCGGCTGACCAGACTAAGAAGGGGCTTTTTGTTTGGGGCGATGACGAACGCCTGCAGAAGATCCAGCCAAAGACGGCCAAGAAGTACACTTACGGCTTGAAAGACAGCGATGACTTCCAGGCCTTTGACGTGGTCAAGACCACTGAAGGGGCCAAGTTCCATGTCCGGGCTAATGGGGAAGACTTAGGCGAATTCAGCATCCACCTTTTCGGTGACCACAATGTGATGAACGCTACGGCGGTTATTGCGATTGCCTTTACTGAAGGCATCGACCTTGATGTAGTCAGAAAGGGTCTGGTTAAGTACACTGGGGCCAAGCGCCGCTTCAGCGAAAAGGACTTTGGTGACACGGTGGTCATCGATGACTACGCCCACCACCCAACTGAACTGCGGGCTACGATTCAAGCTGCCCGGCAGAAGTTCCCGGACCGGAAGCTGGTTACCATCTTCCAGCCGCACACTTACTCCAGAACCAAGGAATTCGAAGAAGAATACGTGGAAATTCTGAAGGGGGTCGACAAGGCCTTCTTGACGCCAATTTACGGGTCAGCCAGAGAAGCAGCGGGCGACATCAAGAGTGAAGACATCACCAGCCAGATTCCAGGCGCTGAAGTCATTGACTTCGACAATCTGAAGGATCTTTTGGCTTACAAGGGTGACTGCATTGTCTTTATGGGTGCCGGTGATATTCCTAAATATGAAGTAGCATTTGAAGAAATGCTGGAAAAGTAAGATAGCAGCAGACAAGCCGTTGACTAGGTCAGCGGCTTGTTTTTGTGGCTCTTTGTCAAATCTTACTGATGCTTGTCAAGAAATCTTACATATGTTTGATGAAGGCACTAAACAGAACACGTCTGTTTAGTGCTTTTTTTGAAGCAAATGATGTTCTGCTCTAGTGTAATGTCATACCGAGATTTAAAGCATGCGCAATCAGAACTATAACTGCTGATATAGAGCCGCATGCGTA